>JAOUEU010000147.1 GCA_029858555.1 Candidatus Zixiibacteriota bacterium | reverse complement strand
TTTCGGTACAGATAACAGCGGCTGGCCCCGGAAACCTCACCGAGAATAGCGAGGATGGTATCCCCCCAGTCGTGGGGCTCGCCGTGGGACAGCAGGGCCTGTTCGATCTGCGCCACGGCCGTGATGTAACGTCCCCGAAGTTTGAGCGCTTCTTCGACCTGCTGCCTCTCGGCGACTTCCCGTCGAAGTTGCTCGTTGGTTCGTTCGAGTTCGCGGATACGTCTGTCGACTTCCCGGGTTATGTCCGGACTGCCGGCAGGAGAAATCGTGGCGGGCAGGCGGGTCGGCGAGTCATCGGCCTTCACGCCGACCGTCTTTGAGCGGCTTCGGACGAGGCGCACCAGCAAGAAGGCGGCAATGACCAGCAACGCCGAGCCGGCAACGGTTGTCAAAGACAGCCAGAGCAGGTTTCCATCCATGAGCGCAGAGCCGCCGCGCCCGGTCAGAGCCCAGGCCGAACCATGGCCTCTCTCGACCGCCTCCAAGAGGCACTGGCGCGCAAAATGGTAATTGGCGGCAGCGGCCAACAGGGCGGCGAACAGGCAGACGAGGATGATACCTGTTGTGAGCTTCTTTTCGATCGTGGTCTCCTTCAGGCTCCGAATCTCCTCTCTGACAGAAGATCGTCTATTTGTTAACTATTCGGCTGATCGGGCTGACAGCTTCAGACACAGGCGGCAATCATTATCAGAAGATGTCGAGCCGGACATTCCCGGCGAAGTCATCGATGTTCTGTTGTTGACGCCGCCGGAATATCTTCATAATATTCAGGTTCGGCGGACAGGCGGACTGAGCAGAGCCGGGAGACCGCAGCCTGCCGCTGAGAGACCATGTCGAGAGAGGATTTACTATGAATATCAGGACAGCACTGCTGGTCATCGCATGCGGCGCTCTAATCTGGAGTTGTTCAAAAAATGAACAAAAAAGCCGGAGCGAGGACGTTCCGGCGGCGACTGCCGAGGCGCCGGCAGAAGACAAAGATGTTACGGAAGTGGAGGTGAAGTTCGAGTACCAGATGTCGGGTATACCGTTTGACCTTAACGGCACACCGGTGTCGGTTGCGGGGATGACGTTTACACCGGCCTCACAGTGGACTGATCTGGGGGCATCCGGGTCGCAGGTGGCCAGTTACTATTACGGTCCCCTCGAAGGCGATACGGATTCGGCCACCGTCACGGTCCACTACTTCGGGAAGAGCAGCGGCACCATCCAGGACGGCCAGGAACGCTGGATAAGCCAGTTCAGTATGCCTGACGGCCGCGACCCGCACACGGCCACGCTGCAGTATACCAAGGTCATCGACAGCATGAACGTCCACGTTTTGACACTGATGGGCAATTACCATCTTCCGCCGGACGGCACGGTCATCAAGGAAAAGTACCGTCTGAACGGCATAGTGGTGGAGGCTCCCGAAGGAAACGTATTTCTCAAACTAACGGGGCCGGAGTATACCAGCCGGATCATGATAGAGGCTTTCATTACCATGGTCTTCCAGATCAAGCGGACCGGTTAGGCAGCCGGTCGAGACACCGGCCATGAGACTCGGGAAGGACTGGTAGACAATGGCAGCAACATCAAAGTACGATTGGACGCAGTTTACGTTGCGTATTCAGATCAAGGCCTCGCCGGCGCGGGTATTCAGGGCCTGGACGCACGATGCCGTCGTCTCCGAGTGGTTTACGGAAAAGACGGTAATCGAACCGAGAAAAGGCGGCCGGGTCTACTTCGAATGGCTGGGAGGCGACAAATTTGAAACGAGCGTGAGGGCTGTCTCGAAAAACAAGCTTTTCGTGTTTCCCTTCGGCAGTCGCGGCGAGGAGGTGGCGGTCAGGCTGAAAAAGGTCAAGTCCGGTACCATATGCGAGTTGCACCAGTACAATATCAGAACTTCTCCGCGCCAGAAGATTGAGATGCATATGGGGTGCAAAGAGGGCTGGGTATTTTTCCTGACAAATCTCAAGTGCTACCTGGAGCACGGAATCGATCTGCGAAGTCGGAATCGTCGCAGAAGTTACCGCCAGCACTACGTAAACAGTTAGACAGCAACGCGCTGAGTGATATCGGCGGCAATCTTTTCCCTTGTAACGGCCTGGGCGGTTTTTTATTATACCCTGAACCGATTGAAACCGCACCTGATTGCAGCCGTACTCTAAGCTTAGAAAGAAGTACTTGCAGGATAGCGAAACAGAATTGATTTCGAGGGCCTTGAACGGAGACCAGAAGGCGTACCGTTGGCTGGCCGAGCGTCACCAAGCCTCGGTCTACCACATAATTTATAAGATAGTGCGCGACAGTGAGGCGGCCGCCGATCTGGTCCAGGAGACCTTCATGAAAGCCTTCGCTTCTCTGGCCAGCTACCGGTCGGAGTTTCGGTTCTCCACCTGGCTTTACAAGATAGCCGCCAATTGTTCTATCGACTATCTCCGCAAGAAGAGAATAAATGTTTTGTCTCTGGATCGAGAGCTGGAGACTCAGGATGGGCGGGTCGAATTTGAGGTGGCCGATTATTCCTATCATCCGGGGCAGGCTCTTGAAAGAAAAGAACAGCGGTTCAACATCGAGGAGGCTATCGAATCCCTTCCGGAAAAGTACCGGGAGGTCATCGTATATCGGCACAAAGACGATAAATCATATGACGAAATAGCCGATTTACTGAACATACCGGTAGGAACGGTCAAGGCCAGAATTTTTCGGGCCAGGGAGCTTCTCAAAAAGAAGCTGAAAACAGTATATGGCTGATTATGTTGAAAAAAAGCAACCATAGGCGATCACTCCAGCGGTTAATCTGTCTGTGCCTGCTGGCGGCAGTGGGCCCGGTCTCGCCGGCTCTGGCCGAAGAATTTACTTTCGACTACCAGAAGATGGTCGACCTGGAGCGGCCGGTGCGGTTGAGCCTGGAAGTGCTCAAAGGGAAAATACTGGTGGCCGGCACTGATGCCGATCGCCTGGTAATAGAGGCTTCCAAAATCGTGCGGGCGTCGAACCGCCGTGAGGCCGAGGAGGTCGCCGACCATATAGAGATAAAGGTGACCGACTCGCGGGAGGCGGTCACCGTCAAGACCAACTACCTGACCATGCTTAACCGGAGCCAGTCGTTCTGGCAGAAGGTGCTCGGCGGCGGCTCCAGCGATCTCGTCCAGGTGGTCTACCGGATCACGCTTCCGTACGGGTGCTCCCTAGACGTGAAGAGTATGACGGCGGACATCGAGCTGGCCAACGTCGAGGGTGAGGTCACCATTGAGAACGGCAGCGGCTCGACGCGGGGTGAGTTCGTGTATGGTCCGGTGACGCTGCACCAACCGAACGGTGATATCGACCTGCGCTGGGTCGAGGGGGACATACGGATCAAGTCCACTTCGGGCAGAATCTATATCAACCAGGTGCGCGGCGCCATCGACCTTTCCACGCAGGCGGGCGACGTCACCATTCAGACGGAACTCGACAGCCCCCGCGATTACTTTGTTGAGACGGCCAGCGGCAGAATAAACTTTATGATTCCCTCGTCGGCCTCGGGCGGAATAACCATCGAGACCGGTACCGGCGAGATAAAATCACAGATGCCTATCGCCATAGAATCCATGACCCGTCGGAAGGTAGTCGGGAAATTCGGCATCGGAGGGCCGGATGTGACGCTTTCGTCGATGTCGGGTGATGTTATTGTAGAGTTGTACTAATATACGCTCGGTAGCACATAGGATGTATCATGAGGCACGCCTCATTCGTCATTCACGGAATTTTGAGTCTGTGTGTCCTGGCGCTGTCAGGCGCGGCACCGCTGTCGGCCCAGGAGCCTGATTTCGCGGATACGATATTCAACGAAGTCCTTTTATCCGATGAAGGCATCACGGCCATCGACAGCGCCGGCAACGAGTGGCACTATGATTTCGAGAGGCAGCTGTTCGTGCGAGGTATCCGGGAGCGGGGAGCAGAGACATCGGTCGATGTCCCGGACATGAAGCGGGAGGACCTCCCGGTCGAAGAGCGCTGTACGGTCGAGCGCCAAGTCAAACCCCTGGAAAAGAGATCCGTTACTATCGGTTTTGACGAGTACGTCGACGGGAATATTCTCGCCTGGGGACGCGTGACCGTGAAGGGCTGGGTGCGAGGCAATGTCAAGTCGATGCAAAAGCGAGTGCTCGTGACCGAAACCGGTCAGGTGGATGGGAATATTGAGGCGCCCGAAATCGTCGTCAAGGACGGCGGTGTGGTTCTCGGGCATCTGGTGGAGGAAGGTTCGATTATCGACATTGAGGATTTCACGCCGGCGTTCTCGCCTAACGGCATAATTGTGGTAGTCTCACTCACCGTCTTTCTGATGTTTCTGTCGTTCCTGATAGTGGCCCTGATGCCGAAACAGATTGACAACTGTCAGACATGCTGTCAGCACAATCCGGTGAAGACATACCTGCTGGGGTTTTTGTTCGTTTTTCTGCTTCCGGTAGTGATGGCGGTACTGACGATCACGATTATTGGTGTCATTGCAGTGCCGTTTGTACCTCTTCTGTACATTTTTGCCATGATTCTGGGCATAGTCTCGTTCGGTAACCGGATCGGCGGCCGCATTTTCGGCAAGTACCTGGGGGGTCGGCGACACATGAGCGTTCAAGCGATGCTGGGCATTCTGGTGCTGATGGCACTCTGGCTGGCGGTGGCTGTTCTGATGGGCGCGGCCGACGCCACCTCGCAGGGACTGGGCATCGCCCTGCTGGTGATCTCGATTCTCATCTGGACAGTGCCGGTTCTGTCCGGTGTCGGCGCAGCCCTGCTGACGCGGTTCGGGTTCCGGAAACATCTCCCCTGGTCCGAGCGTCAACGGCAGAAAGAAGAGCCGGCAGCCCCGACGCCGGCGCCGCCCCCCATACCGGAGGGCAATAATATTATCCCACCCATCGAGGAACCCCGGCTGGGCGGTTTCCGAGCCGACCGCGGTTATCGCCGCCCCCACCCGGATTTGCGATCACCTCTTCCCCCTCCCCCTCTGCCTCCTGAAACAAATGATGACGATTCCGCGTAAGTAACAGTGGAACCGTCACTGAACAGAGAGGCCAGATTATGGTCAGGAAATACCTTGTCTCAATAATGACGCTGTTACTGGTGTCAGCCGGGCTGGTCTGGGCCGGCAGGCTGCAGCACGACACGAAGAAGGTGGCGGCAGAGGACGCCAAGAAGGTCAGTGTCAAGGGCGATTTCGGGGCGGGCGAAATTGTCATCTCGGGCGAGGATATCGCCGAGGCGGCTATCGTCGATATATTCTATGATGAGGAAAAAGTCGATTACGATGTCGAATACGATGTCAGTCGTTCAACCGGTCGCCTGGTCCTGGCCAGCCACAGCCGCCGCAGAAGCAACATCGATACGGAAGACAACCGGTGGGAGATTGTGTTGTCCACGCGCTATCCGGTAGCGCTGGATCTGGAAGTGGGTGCCTGTGACGCCGATTTTGAATTGGGCGGAATCCCGCTCGAAGAGGTGACGCTAGAAATCGGCGCTTCCTCGGGCAGCATCAGTTTCTCGAAAGTAAACCCCGTGCGGCTCGTGGATCTGGATATCGAAGCCGGGGCTTCTTCCCTCAAGATGAATTCCGTCGGCAATGCCAATTTTGAGGAGTTCAATTTTTCCGGGGGGGTCGGATCTTTCGATCTGGACCTCAGCGGCGAGTACCATGGCGAGTCAGTCGTCAACATCGAGGTGGGACTTGGCTCGGCGGATATTGTAATCCCGGAGGAAATTCCGGTTCGGATCGAAACTGACGGCTCGAACTGGCTTTCCTCGGTGGAAATTCACCACGACGACCTGGAGGAGGTTGACGACGACGCCTATGAGTCGCCGGGGTTCGAGAAAGCCAGGGACAGGATCGTGCTGAAAGTCGATGTGGGCATGGGTTCGATCGATATTTACTTCGAATAGATGGTCCTGTCAGAGCGAGTGAAATATCAACAGCAGATTGAGCCGGTCGGAATCGCGGGATTTCGGCCGGTTTTTTTTTATCGGTTCGGTACGGTGCGGGCGGTAAAAGCGGTCCTCGATCGCCGAGAAACTTGTTGCCGCCCGGCTAACAATGCGTTTATAATGAGAATAAGGGTCAGCGGGTGCGTTCGGGCGCGAACCAAAACGTTCCGGACGTGTTATAACTGGCAAAAGATAAGCAGTAACCAGGAGTTGCAATGGTAAGTGTAGTTTTCTCCTTTTTGCTTTTGACATCGCTGGCGGTGTCGGCGGTTCCCCCGGCAGGCATACAGCAGTATATTTACGACGCCCGGGACAAGGTCATGCCGGCGCTGGTCCACATCCAGCCGGTTATCAAAAACTACCAGACCGGCGAGCTGGAGAAGCAGGCCGTTATCGGATCGGGAGTGATATTTCATCCGGACGGTTACGTTGTCACGAATTACCACGTGGCCGGCAAGGCGGAGAGGATAATCTGTACGCTTTTTGACAAAGAATTGGTTTCGGCGCAGTTCGTGGGCGGCGACCCACTGACCGACATCGCCGTCATCAAGCTGAACCTGGATGAGCACCGGGGTCCCATCTCGGTGGCGGAGTTCGGTGATTCCGATTCGGTGCAGGTCGGTCAGCACGTTCTGGCCATGGGGTCTCCCCTTTCGCTGTCGCGTTCGGTGTCGGCCGGGGTGGTTTCCACCAAGGACCGTTATTTCTCCTCCGAGGTGCGCCTGCCGTCAGGCGAGCGGACCGGCCGTTACAACCTCTGGATTCAGACCGATGCGGCCATCAATCCGGGTAACTCGGGCGGCCCGCTGGTGGATTTATCCGGCAGGATTATCGGGATAAACTCACGGGCGACAATGCTGGCGAATAACCTGGGTTTCGCCATACCGATAAATATCGTCAAAGAGGTGACCAGCGCGATTCTCGCCCAGGGCAAAGTGACCCGGAGCTGGATCGGCTTGCACTGCCAGGCCCTGCAGGAACTCGAGGATTACTTCGGGGCCAAGGACTACAACGGCGTGCTGATCTCTTCGATCGACCCCGGCTCTCCGGCGGAGGCGGTCTATCTCAAAGCGGGTGACATCATTCTGGAGGTGGACGGTGTGGCGGTGTCGGCGAGGTTCGTGGAGGAACTCCCGGCCTTCTACGCCATGATCGCGCAGAAGAAGCCGGGTACGGAGATCAGCCTGAAAGTGCTGCGCGATGAAGAAGTCTACAGTTTCAAAGTCACGACCAAACAACTCGGCGATCTCCAGGGCGAAGACTTCGAATGCAAAAGCTGGGGTTTCACCGTCAAGGCCATCACGCATCAGATGCAGATAGAGAACCAGTTAAGGGACACGGCGGGTGTCTATGTCGTGGGCGTGAAAATGACGGGTCCGGCCGACGTCGGAGGGCTGCGCCGACGGGATGTAATCAAGAAGGTCAACAAAGAGACGATATCGGACCTCAGCAGCTTCACGAGTCGGTACGGCCATCTTGAAGAAAGCGGTGAGCGGAAAGTCCTGCTCACAGTAGGCCGCAACGGCGCCACCCGGTTTGTGCTTCTCAACATCGATAAAAGGCAGGGAGATACCGCTAATGAGTAGATTGCAGAAGAGTCTTGGACGGGTCCTGACGGTGACGGCGGTCGCGGCGGCAGTGACGCTGGGTGTTCCGGCGGCGGCCCCGGCGCAGGATTTCGACTTCGAGCAACTTGAGAAAAAAATACGCGCCTACACGGTCATGGTGGATATCAAGATTGAGGTTTCGTTCGGGATGCACACCAGTGAGCAGGTAGAGAGACTGTTGGGAACGATTGTTTCCGAGGACGGTCTGGTCATGTTCCACGGAGCCTCCCTGGGCAGTGATGCGGCCTTCTCTTCGATGGCCGGCCTGATGATCAAAACGACTCCCACCAGGATTGACATAAGCACCCTTGACGGCCATAAGTACGAAGGTCGATTTGTCGGAGT
>JAOUEU010000146.1 GCA_029858555.1 Candidatus Zixiibacteriota bacterium | reverse complement strand
TTCTGGCCAAGGTCGACTCCATCGTGGCGGCGTACGAAAAAAAACGCACAGGCGCCGTGGTCCCCGCCGAGACACCGACCGCCGAAGACGCCGCTCCGACCGAACCTAAGTCTACGGAAACCTCCGACGCCGATATGTTGAAGGACCTTCTGGGCGAAGACACTACCGTTGACACCACCGATCTGTTCGCCTTTGACGAGGACTTCGGCCTTGACGAGGAAGAACAGCCGCTGACCTCCCGGCTCGAGAACACCCTCTTCTCTCAGGAAACCGCCACCAACTGGCCCGGTTTTGCGGTGACGAAAAAGGACCGCGAACTCATTGACAAATGGCTCAGCCTGCCCGACGTGGGCGGCGTCACGCCCATCGATGTCCAGTTCGCCTGGTCGACCCGCTCCGCCGTCAGAAACAACCGCGAAGTCTACTTCCTCTACCTGCTCAAGCGAAAAGTTATGTTTCTCGGGAAATATCTCGAGAGTATCTCCCCCGGCCAGGACTCATACGGCAACCCGACCGTTAACTTCTCCCTCTCCGGTGAAGGTGCCGCCCGCTTTGCCCAGCTTACCGGCGCCAACATCAACAAGCCCCTGGCCATCGTCATCGACAATAAGGTCGAATCGGCCCCTTTCATAAACTCCAAGATCAGGCGTCGCGGGCAGATTACCATGGGTTCATCGGCCACCTTGAAAGACGCCCGCAACCTCGAGATCGTCCTCAAGGCCGGTGCTCTGCCGGCCCCGGTCGAGTTCATTGAAAAGAACGTTGTCGGCGCCACCCTGGGGGCTGACTCCATCAAAAAAGGCTTCTACTCGTCGCTGATCGGCCTCGTCCTCGTCCTCGTCTTTATCGGGGTCTACTACCGACTCTCGGGGTTTATCGCCGATATCGGCCTGCTTTTCAACATCTTCTTCCTCCTGGCCGTCATGGCTGCCCTGGGCGCCACTCTGACGATGCCGGGTATAGCCGGTATCATTCTCACCATCGGTATCTCGGTCGACGCCAACATCCTCATTTTCGAGCGTATCCGCGAGGAGTTGCGGACCGGCAAAACCGTCCGAGCCTCGATCGATGCCGGGTACGACCGCGCCTTTGTGGCTATCTTTGATTCGCACGTAACCACCTTGATCACCGCCGGCGCCCTGTTCCTGCTTGGTTCCGGCCCTATCAAGGGTTTCGCGGTGACTCTGTTCTGGGGTGTTACTATCTCGCTCTATACCGCTTACGTGATCACCAAACAGATTTTCGACATTCGCAAGGGCTACCGAACCCTGAGCATATAAAGAAAGAGGAAGAAAAATAATGTTTAGAATAATAGGTGCAACGCACATTGACTTTATCGGGGTCAGAAAAATAGCCTTTGTTGTTTCTCTGGCGCTGGTAGTCCTGGGCATTGTCGGCCTGGTGATGATCGCCACCGGAAACGCCAACCTCGGCATCGATTTCGCCGGCGGCGTCATGGTCAACGGATATTTCACCCAGCCGGTGACAATTGACAATCTTCGCTCGGCCGTCTCGCTGGAATTCCCCGATGCCCAGATCACTCAGTTGAAGGACTTCAAAGAAGAAAACGCCTTCATCATCAAAACCAAGCGGCCCGCAACCGAATCCGAAGGCGAAGAACGCCTCTCCGCCCTTTACGCCGTCCTGCAACAGGAATTCCCGGAGAATACCTTCACGATGATCTCCGAGCATGTCATCGGGCCCGCCGTCGGGCAGTCGCTGCGCAGCGACGCCCAGAAAGCGGTGCTCCTGTCACTGCTGGGCATCATCATCTACATCTGGATTCGCTTTGACTTCCGCTCCGGTATCGCCGCGACTATTGCCACTTTCCACGACGTGCTGGCGGTGCTGGGCATAGTCTATGTCCTCGGCCTCGAGTTCGACCTGCTGATCGTCACCGCCCTGCTGACCCTGGCCGGCTATTCCCTGACCGACACCGTCGTCGTCTATGACCGCATCAGGGAAAATCTGAAAAAGTTCCGGGCCAAAGGCGAGTTCGCGGGAGCCGTGAATGCCTCCATCAACGAGGTTCTTTCACGAACCATCAACACCTCCCTGACCGTCCTGATCGTGGTCGGCACCCTGTTCTTTTTCGGCGGCGAAGTTCTGCGTAACTTTTCCCTGTCGCTGATTCTCGGTGTCATTATCGGAACCTACAGCTCGGTTTTTGTGGCCAGCCCGATTGTGGTCGAGTGGGAAGCCCGCCGCCCCAAACGGTTCAAATAGGCCGCCACTCGCGCCAAAGCAGAAACGGCAGGCTTTCACGCCTGCCGTTTTTTTTTGCAGTCACCTGGCCGGTTTTCCGCGCCGGGAGGCGAATCTACGCGTAGTTTTTTCGTCGGCAAGTACGGTTTTTTTGTATATTAAGTGTATGCGCCGGCTTCATTTCAGAATCGCTTTCAGTGCTGTCGTGGCTCTGCTCGTTACGACCGCTGCAACGCGGGCTCAGCAGGATATTGAACAACTGCGAAACGCTCGCCCGGCGACCCCCGTGACTCCGAAAGTCAACCCCGACCCGTCGGCCGTAAACGTCGCCCGCCTGCACTACTCCGGCGGCGGCGACTGGTACTGGGGTAACTCGGCCATACCCAATTTCCTCCGCTTCGTTTGCGACAACTCGGATTTCGCCGTGGACACTCTCGAATACCAGGTCACTATCAATGATCCGGATTTGTTCCGCTATCCTTTTTTGTTTGCCACCGGTCACGGCGTCATAAGTTTCTCCACCGAGGAGAAAGAACGCCTGCGCCAGTACCTGGCCGGCGGCGGCTTCCTGTTTGTCAACGACTCCTACGGCATGGACGAACCCTTCCGCAAGGAAATGGCCCGGCTTTTCCCGGAACGCGATATCGTGGAACTCCCCTTCGACCACCCCCTGTACCCCTGTTTTTACGATTTTCCCAACGGCCCGCCCAAGATTCATGAACACGATAAGAAACCGCCGCGCGGCTACGCTGTCATCCTTAACGGGCGCGTGGTTATGTATTTCCTGGTGGAATCGGACATCGGCGACGGCTGGGAGGATGACGTCGTCCACAACGACCCGCCCGAAAAGCGCCGGGAGGCGCTCAGAATGGGCCTGAACATTTTGACATATGCCACGTTGTTTTAGAGAAATACGCCGTATTATATAGTACCTGCCAGTTCTAATCCGGCAGCCGATATACATAGATGGACCGATAGGGTTCGGGCTCAACCAGACGACCTGATGAGGAAGCCATGATGGAACTGAAATCCACGACCGCGCTGATAAAGGAACTGAGGCGGCTTTTGCTCCGCCAGAGACTGGTGCTGTTCCTGGCCGGGTTCGTGACAACCACTGCCGCCGTCCTGGCCGCGTGGGTGGTCCTGTCACTGCTGGCGGGCGTCATGGTCCTGCCCGTCTGGCTCAAAATCACTCTCCTGTCGGCGGCCGGCGCAGCCGCCCTCTATTTATTCGTCAGGTTTGCCCTCGCCAGGCTCTTTTACGGCAGCGCGGAAGGCGTCGCGCGTTCGCTTGAGGCACGCCATCCGGAACTGAAAGGCCGTCTCATCGCGGCCATACAGTTCGACCGCATGAAAAAAACACACGGCTACTCCGCCGAGCTTGTGGCCTGGACGAAAACACAGGCGCTCCAGCAAGCCGCCCTGATCAATTTCAATGACATACTTTCCTTTCATTCTCTGATCAGGTCCGGTCGGTCACTTCTGCTGGCCGTCGGCGCGGCCCTGGCCCTGCTTCTGGTTCTCCCGGGAATTTTCTCCTATTCTTACGAGGTCTACTCCCATCCCGGGACCGAGATTGCCCCTCCCCTTGGCTACAAAGTTATCCCCGTACCTGCCTCCTCCGAGTGGGTGAAATACCGCGACATCGACATTGGCGCCGCCATCGTCGGTGACGGTTTCCCTGAAAAGGCGGCCATCTACCACCGTCTGGCCGGCGGTAGCTGGCAGAAATCGGAAATCGAATTGCGAAAAATGCGCCGAGTGGCTTTGTCGGCGGGCGATTCGCTGGCCGTCTCGGTCAGGTTGCGGCAGATAAACAAGTCCTTTGATTTCTATGTCGAGGCCGGTCGCGTCAAAACCGAGATTCAGAAAATCGATGTTGTTGACCGCCCGCGTGTAAACGCCATCAAAATGTCCGTCTTCTATCCTGAGTATACCGGCCTGGAACCGACCGTTATCAACGAAAACAATGGCTCCTTCTCCGCCGTCGTCGGCAGCCGCGCCAACCTCAGAATCGAAACCAACCTGCCGGTCAGGTCTGCAGAACTCGTCTTTGACGATTCCAGTCGTGCGCCGATGAAAATCAGCGACCGGTTTGCCGAAACACCGTTTCTGGTGGAGCAGTCGCGCGCCTATTACATTCGCCTCATCGACCGCCTCGGCGAGAAAAACCCCGACCCCATCGAGTACTACATTACCGCCGTGCCCGATGAGTATCCCTCAATCGATGTCCTGCGCCCCGGTTATGACGTGAATCTGAATGACGACATGCTCCTGCCTCTCAAAGTCCGCATCTTCGACGATTACGGCTTTTCTTCGCTGGTACTGAAATACACGGTGGTTTCACACGGTCGACCTTCCGAAGAACATGTCGGCATCCTGCACTTCTCCGAGCGCATCAAGACCGAGGGAGAAGTGGAGTTCAACTGGGATATGGAGCTGCTCAACCTCTTCCCGGGTGACTATGTGGTTTACTACTTCGAGGTGGCCGACAACGATCGTGTCTCCGGACCTAAAATCACTAAGTCACGGCAGTTCGTCGCCCGCTTGCCTTCCCTCGAAGAAATCATCGCCGAGACCGAGGCCGAGGGAGCGCAACGCATCGAGCGCACCGAAGATGTTCTGCAACGCAGCAAGGAGCTGATGCAGCGGCTCAAACAGGCCGCCCGAAAAATGACCGCCCGGGAAAAATCGCAGGAAGGGGCTGACTGGCAGCAGCAGAAAGAACTCGAGGCTATCGCCGACAAGAACGAGCAACTGCTGCAAGATGTCTCCGAAATGGCTGATAAAATGAACGAGGCCGTAAACCGCATGTCGGAAAATGCTCTCTTAAGCCGTGAGATTCTCGAAAAGCTGGCCGAAATACAAAAACTCTATCAGGAAGTCGCGACACCGGAGTTAAGAGAGGCCCAGCGCCGTCTGATGGAGGCCCTTCAGAAGATGGACCCCGAAGAGCTGATGCAGGCTGTCAAGGATATGGAGATGTCTCAGGAAGAACTGCTCGAACGGCTGGAGCGTACTCTCGCCTTGCTTAAGCGCCTCCAGCTCCAGCAAAAGATGGAGGCCATGATTCGGCAGGTCGAGCAGTTGGCCAAACGCCAGGAAGCCACCAACGAAGAGACCGAAGCCGCTTCCGATGAAAACCTGCCTTCGCTGACCAAGGATGAACAGAGCACGCAGAGCGCCCTCCAGGATTTGAAGGCAGAGGCCGGCGACCTTCGCGAGATGCTCACCCAGGCGCAGATGCAGGACTCACCCGACGCCCGGGAGTTCGTCGAGCAGGTGCAGAACACCGATGCCGACCAGGACATGAGCATGATGAGCCAGGCCCTTCAACAGGGGCAGAAAAGCCAGGCCTCACAGCAGGGCAAAAAAGCCCTGAGCAAGCTGATGGACATGCTCAACGCCATGCAGCAGGCCATGCAGGCCATGATGGGCGGCGAGCAGGATATGCTCGAGAAAAAGATGCGCATGGCTATCGATGATGCCAACTATCTGTCCAAGGACCAGGAAGAACTGCTCAAAAGAGCCGCCGAACTGGCGCCCAATAGCCTCATGTTGCAGGAGATGGCCGCCTCGCAACAGGACCTCGCCGGCGCCTGCAACGGCCTCAAACGGCGCATCGCGGAATTGGGCAAGGTCTCCCCCTTCATCGCCGCCGAACTGGGTGCGCTGGTTAACCAGGCTGCCCTGGACATGGAAACGGCCATGCAGCAGTTTGACAGCCGCAGCGGCCGCCAGGCGCAGACCAGCCAGCGTGAAGCCATGACCGGCCTCAACCGCGTCTCATTGCGCCTCATGGAATCGCTCGAACAGCAAAAACAGTGTGACAAGGGGAGCAACTGCAGTAAAGGCATGCAACAACTGCAGTCGCTGTGCAACAAGCAGAACTCCCTCAACAGGCAAACCCAGACCGAGCGTCAGGGCTTCGAACGCCTGGCCCGCGAGCAGGCCGCCATTCGCAAGAGCGTGGAAGATCTCGCCCGCGAAATGGGCAACTCCCGCCAGGTTTTGGGACGCCTCGACGATATCGCGCGCGAGATGAAAAAGGTCGAAGAAGCCCTTGAGGACGGTCCCGCCGGACCGGAAACCACCGAAAGGCAGCTTAAAATATACTCCCGGATGCTCGAGGCCACCCGCTCCCTGCAGAGAAAAGACTTCTCCGAACAGCGCCAGGCCGAAACGGCGACCAGCCAGGTCTTCCTCGTTCCCCCCGAGCTCTCCAACGGTATTCTAAACGATAAGGTCAGGCTGGAGGACAGGCTGCGCCGTTATCTTGGCGAGGGCTACCCCCGGCAGTACGAGGAACAGATAAAAGCCTATTTCAAGGCTCTCTTGCAGGCCGCGTCTCGCCGCGACCTCAACGACGGGGCCCCGGTAATCGAGCCATGACGCGCCGAACGCTTTTTTACATACTTGTCGGAGCGCTGCTGCTGGCGGCGGCTCCAGCGGCCTTCTCCCAGCGAGATGCCGCCGGGGTCTTCTTCGCCTCGGATAAACCCCAGCCCGTCGCCGACCCGGAGTTCAATGACCGCGTCATGGTGGCCCGTAACCTCATGACGCGCCGGGAATATCTGCCGGCTTCGGCCCTGCTCGAATCCCTCTACCAGCAGTATCGCAGTAACGAAGTGGTATTTAACCTCCTTCGCGACTGCTACATCGCACTGGGTTTCTGGCCTAAACTGGAAAACCTGACCCGCCGTTTTGCCGACCTCTATCCCCGCCACTATCGATTTCAACTCTACCTCGGCGAGGCTCTGTCGAAGGTCGGCAATAAGGAGGAAAGCCTCGCCGCCTACAAAAAGGCCATCGGTCTCGTCGGCAGAAACGAGGAACAGGCTATCGGCCTGGTCCTTGACAAGATGCTGGCTGACGGTCACAACGAGGCCGCCGTCACCCTCATCGACTCTCTGCGCGGAGCCAGGCTCGACTCCACCGCCTTCGCCATGCAGCGAGGGATTATTCTCGAAGGACACAAGCGGTACGCCGAGGCCGCCATGGAGTTTTTCTCGCTCCTCCGGCAGGACCACCAACTCGCTGTCAAGGCGGAAAAACGCATCTATTCCCTGCTGAGTTTCCCGGAATCATCGGGCGAAGTGGAGAAGGCCCTTCTGGCACAGACAGAGACAGCAGCCAATGTCTACACCTTCCGCGTCCTTTCTTCCTACTACCTGAGCGTCGACAACTTCGACCGGGCCGCCTACTTTGCCGTGAAGCAGGATTCCGCCGACGGCTATAAGGGGCAGCCGCTGGTGACCTTTATGCGCAGTTGCCGTGATCGCAAGGCGTGGGATCAGGCGGTTGGCATGGCCGAATACATACTGGCCCGCTACAACGAGGGCCCCTTTCTCGCCGATACTTATTTCACCTACGCCGAAGCTCTCACGGCGCTGGGCCGCTACGACGAGGCTGTCGCGCTCTACGACAGCATCACCGTCAAATTCACTCACGCCAGTGCCGTGGCTGAAGCCGTTTACAAAATCGGGGCAATATACCTCGATTACCTCAATCTGCCCGAAAAAGCCCTCGTCTACTTCGATTCTGTCATCAGCCATTACCCTCGCGGTGTCCCTTACCTGGATGCCCTCATGGCCGTGCCCCACGCCTACCTTCGCCAGGGAGACCTCAAAAAGAGCTACGCCGCTTGCGAACAGTTGGGCAAGCGCCAGCTCAGTGACGACATGATGGAGCAGGTCGACTTCCACCTTGCCCTGGTGCTCTTTTTCGAAAGGCAGTTCGATTCCGCCCGCGCCGGCTTCCAAAAGCTCATGGTCGAGTACCCCC
>JAOUEU010000145.1 GCA_029858555.1 Candidatus Zixiibacteriota bacterium | reverse complement strand
TGTCTGACCTCGCTCGAGGAGATACTTGAAGCGGCGGTTGGTCTCGGCGGCGGTGCCGAAACCGGCGTACTGCCGCATCGTCCAGAGTCGGCCGCGATACATGTCGGGATATATCCCGCGGGTGTAGGGGTATTCGCCCGGTGAGGCTGGGTCGGGCTGCCGGTCTGCGCCGGACGGCGACGATACCACCGGAATCTCAATGCCCGACGTGGTCTTTTTCTTCTCTTGCACCAACTACTCGAACTCCACCAGCTTGTCGCCCTTTTCGACCGAAGTGCCGGCCCTGGCGTACACTTCCTTGACGACACCGTCCCCGCGGGCCTTAATGATGTTCTCCATTTTCATCGCTTCGATGACCAGAACCGTCTGCCCACCGCTGACCGCGTCCCCGGGGGCGACCTTGACGTCGACCACCAAACCCGGCATGCTCGCCGTCAACATCCGGTCGACCGAAGCATCGGTGTCAATGCCGGCGGTCTTGCGCAAGGTGGCCAGGTTGTAATCTTCAACCTCGGTCACGATCTCCATCCCCTTCATGAAAACCACTTTCTTCCTGTCGTAACCGTTAGAACGGACGTCGACTTCATAGCTGTTGCCGTCTATCAGCATCAGGGCCCGACTTTCACCGAGTTCGTGCAGCGATACCTCTACTTCCCGGCCGGAAAGTGAGGCGTAGTACTTCTCCGATCGGTACTTCAGTTCGATGTCGTACTCGTGACCTTCGACATTGACCAGGTAGCGTGGCATCAGCGACTCCCCTGGAAATTGCGCAGGTTCAGACGCCGGTGGCATTCCGACCACCTTGAGCCCGCCCGATAATCGCGCGGTCGCGCCGCGACGTTTATCCTACGCGTGAACACAAACGTGTGCAAGGCCGAGGCAATGGCCGCCGTCTCACGCAGGTCATCCGTCAGCCGGCTGTACTTGTGACCGGGATACTCCTCTTCAAGAAAGCGCGTGGAGATATCACCCTTTATGAATTTCTCGTCATCCATAATCGTGCGGTGGAAGCCGATGGTAGTATCCACTCCCGACACGCGGTATTCTTCCAGCGCCCGGCGGGTCCGCCGGATAGCCTCGGTGCGGTCCTTGCCCCAGACGATGAGTTTAGCGATGAGCGGGTCGTAGTAGATGGGCACCTCCGAGAAGATGACCACACCGGAATCAACGCGGACGCCGGGACCCGCGGGAATGCGATAGTTCTTCAGCTTGCCGGTCGAGGGTATGAAATTATCTTCAGGATTTTCAGCGCAGATACGACACTCAATAGCGTGGCCGTTGAGCTTGATGTCTTCCTGGGTGTGAGCCAGCTTCTTTCCTTCGGCAATGTCGATCTGGGCCTTCACCAGGTCGAGACCGGTCACCATCTCGGTAACGGGATGCTCCACCTGAAGCCGAGTGTTTACCTCCAGAAAATAGTATTCACGCCGCTCGTCGACCATAAACTCGACCGTTCCGGCCCCGACATAGCCGGTTTGACGGGCGATCTTGATCGCGGCCGTGCCCATCCGCCGCCGCATATCTTCGTCGACGATCGTAGAGGGCGATTCTTCGATAAGCTTCTGGTGCCGCCGCTGGATAGAGCACTCCCGCTCACCCAGGTAAATGCTGTTGCCGTGCCGGTCGCACAGAATTTGTATCTCAATGTGCCGTGGCCGCGCCAGGTAGCGCTCGATATAAACCCGGCCGTCACCGAACGCCGAGGCTGCTTCATTGCTGGCCGATCTGACGGCCTGGGCGAACTGGTCGGCCGCTTGCACTACCCGCATTCCCTTGCCGCCGCCCCCGGCGGCAGCCTTGACCAACACCGGGAACCCGACCTCGTCTGCCTTCTTTAGGGCCTCGGCGATATTCTCGGGATCGAATGTCGCCCCCGGCACTACCGGCAGGCCGGCCTCCAGTGCCGCCTTCCGAGCCTGCAATTTGTCCCCCAGCATGGCGATCGTAGCAGCGTCCGGGCCTATGAATAGCAGCCCCTCGTCGGCGCACCGTTGAGCGAACGAAGCGTTCTCCGCGAGGAATCCATAACCGGGATGGATAGCGTCCACACCCGCCTTCCGGGCCACCTCGATAAGCTTGTCCTGCACGAGATAGCTTTCCGTGGACGGCGGCGGCCCGATGTGGTAAGCTTCGTCGACCATCCGCACATGAAAGGCAGTAGCATCGCAGTCGGAGAAAACACCCACCGAGCGGATACCCATATCACGGCAGGCGCGTATCACCCGAATAGCGATTTCGCCCCGGTTGGCTATCAGCAGTTTTTTGATCCCGGTATCCATAACCTGTCCCGCATAGGTTCTTACAACGGAATGTTCCCGTGCTTCTTAGCAGGCATCGTATCTTTCTTGGTCTCCAGCATCTCGAACACTCGGACCAGCCGCGGACGAGTGGTCTTCGGCTCGATAATGTCATCGACATATCCGCGCGCCGCCGCCGAGTACGGGTTGGCGAATTTCTCGCGGTAATCATCCGTCCGCTGGGCCAGTTCCGCTTCCGGGTCCTCCGATTCCGCGATGTCCTTCTTGAAGATAATCTCCGCAGCCCCTTTCGGACCCATGACGGCAATCTCGGCCGTCGGCCAGGCATAATTGATATCGCCCCGCACGTGCTTGCTGCTCATGACGTCGTAGGCTCCGCCGTAGGCCTTGCGCGTGATGACGGTGACCTTGGGCACGGTGGCCTCACAGTAAGCATACAGCAGCTTGGCGCCGTTCCGGATAATCCCGCCGTGCTCCTGGTCGGTGCCGGGCATAAACCCCGGCACGTCTTCAAAGGTCAAAAGCGGGATATTGAAGGCGTCGCAGAACCGAATAAAGCGCGCCCCCTTGGTGGACGAGTTTATATCCAGGACGCCGGCCAGCACCGCCGGCTGGTTGGCGATGACGCCGATGGAACGGCCCCCGATCCGCGCAAACCCGACCACGATGTTCCCCGCAAAATCTTCATGCACCTCCATGAAGGACCCGGCATCGACGACCCGGTTGATAATATCCTTGATGTCATAAGGCTTGTTGGGATTCTCCGGAACCAGGTGGTTGAGTTCCTCGTCTTCTCGGTCCAGCGGGTCGGTACATTCGGCAAACGGCGGGTCTTCGCAGTTGTTCTGCGGAATGTAACTCAGCAGCCGCTTGAGTTTTGAGATCGTGTCGGCCTCGTTCTCGCAGGCGAAATGAGCCACGCCCGATTTACCCGCATGCACCTCCGCCCCGCCCAGCTCTTCCGAGGTGACGTTTTCGTGGGTCACGGTCTTGACGACATTGGGGCCGGTGACGAACATGTACGAAGTCCGCTTGGTCATCAGGACGAAATCGGTGATGGCCGGGCTGTAGACGGCGCCGCCGGCGCAGGGACCGAGCACGGCCGAAATCTGCGGCACCACCCCCGAAGCAAGCGTATTGAGCAGGAAAATATCGGCATAACCGCCCAGGGAAACCACGCCTTCCTGGATGCGGGCGCCGCCCGAATCGTTCAGGCCGATAATGGGCGCCCCCGCGTTCATGGCCATCTTCATTATCTTGCAGACTTTCTCGGCGTGCGCCTCCGACAGGGACCCGCCGAACACCGTAAAATCCTGCGAAAAAATATAGACCGGCCGGCCGTTGATCTTGGCACAGCCGGTGACCACTCCGTCACCCAGGACTTTGTGCTCGGCCAGCCCGAAATCGGACGAACGATGGGTGACGAACATGTCAAACTCTTCGAACGAATTAGGGTCAACCAGCAGTTCAATACGTTCCCGGGCAGTGAGTTTGCCTTTCTTGTGCTGGGCTTCGATGCGTTTTTCTCCGCCGCCGCGCCGGGCCTCGGAGCGCATCCGCTCCAGATGATTCAGCTTTTCTTCAAGGGACATTTCTCTGTCTTCAGCACCTCTTGTAAGGTTTCCGATTACCCCCGGCGGGGAAGAAGAATGTCGGCAGCAGAGCCGTTACACGGCCGTGACTGTAAGCTGCTTGCCGTCCTCTTTTACCGTCCCCAGGGGGATACTGGTATCATGGTCAAAAGCCACGATGACCTCGTCGTGGATGATCTCCGGCAGCATCTTCCGTTTCACTTCCATGGACCGCAGCGGGAAGAGATCGGCGGCCGGGACAAACGGCACCCGCAGGTGCGCCGACGTGCAGAAAATGTCGGCCGGATACAAAACCTTCTTGCCGCCGGATTCCATCTTCAAGGCAAAATGAGCCTCGGTGTGGCCGCCGGTGTGGACGGCCCGGACACCGGGAAAAAGTTCGGTATCGGCGTCGATCAGGTCGACCCGGCCGGCATCTTTCAGGGCATAGTACCGGTCCGGGCAATATACCGCCGCTGTCCGCTCGTCAGGATGAGTAGCCGCCTCCCATTCTTCCCTGCTGATAATGTACCGGGCCTTCGGAAAACGGGGGACGAACCGGCCGTCTTCCTGTTTCACCGCCCCCCCGGCGTGGTCGGTGTGAAGGTGCGACAGGACCACGTAATCGATGTCCTCGAGTCTCAGCCCCTGCGAGAGAAGGCCGGGCTCCATCGCCGTCACGCCCCCGGCGGCATATACTCTCTGCTCCCGTTTGGACAGGGTGTCACCCAGGCCGGCATCAAACATAATGTTCTTGCCATGCGCTTTGAGCACAAAAATGTTGGCGCGCATCGGTATCAAATTGTTTTCGTCCGGCGTGATAAGCCTCTCCCACATCGACCGGGGTATTATTCCGAACATGGTACCCCCGTCGAGCCTGAATTCCTGCTCGACGAAGGTGCCGATTTCAAATTCACCGAATTTCATCAGCGTCCGATGACGTTCCCCGCGATGACCAGGCGCTGGACTTCCGAAGTCCCTTCATAGATTTCAAGCACCCGCTGGTCACGGTAAAGCTTCTCGATCACCGAGAACTCACCTATAAAGCCATAGCCGGCGTGAATCTGCATGGCGCGGTCCACGCAGAACCCGGCCGCCTCCGAGGCATACAGCTTGGCCATCGAGGCCACCAGGGAGATGCGCTCGCCCTTGTCCTGCATCGTGACGGCCTTATAGGTCAGACAGCGGGCGGCCTCCAGGCGGGTGGCCATATCGGCGATCATCCACTGGATAGCCTGAAGCTTGGCAATGGGAGCGCCGAATGCCACGCGCTTCTTACTGTAGGCCACCGACTCATCGAGGGCACGCTGGGCTATCCCCACGCCCTGCGCGGCCACACCGATACGGGCGCTGTCCAGCGTTCCCATGGCATAACGGAAACCTTTGCCGAACTCGCCGAGCAGATTCTCCTTCGGGACCTTGACATCCTTGAGAATGATTCCTCCCGTGGTTGCGGCCCGCATCCCCATCTTATTCTTGAGCGTCCGCTTCTGCCAGCCCGGCTGGTCCGTCTCGACGATAAAGGTCGAAAGCTTCGGCTGATCTTTTACTTTACAGAATAGCACACCGATATCGGCTACGTCGCCGTGCATGATGAAAATCTTCTCGCCGTTGACAACGTAATGGTCGCCGTTTGCCACCGCCTCGGTGGACTGGTTGGCCGCATCCGATCCGGCGTTAGGTTCCGTCAGCACAAAAGCAGGCACGCGCTTGCCGGTGGCGCAGTCGGGCACGTACTTCTTTTTCAGCTCGTCGCTGGCGAAATTGATAATCGGCTGGGTGGCCAGCTCGCCCACGGCGCAGAGCAGGCCCACACCCGCATCATGATAGCAAAGCTCCTCGATGAGAGTGATGAACTCCAGGTGCGACTTGCCCAGCCCGCCCAGTTCCTTGGGCATACAATATCCGATATAGCCCGCCTCGCCCAGTTTGCGATAGAGGTCCATAGGAAACTTGCGCGGTTCCGCCATCCGGTCGAGCTGTTCCGATACCGGATAGATTTCCTTCTCAGCGAATTCTTTGACGGCATCCCTGACGGCCTGCTGCCTGGGGTCGATATTCTTGTCCATAGTTCCTCCCAGAACAATGATATGTTACAGGTATTTTATATTTTGCAAACCTATATTATCTTGTCATCGGATTTCCTCGCCGCCACCGCCCGGCGCAGAAACTCGATGGCTTCCTCGGTCGGCGCGCCCGGGGTGAAAATCTTGGCCACACCCATCTTCTCCAACTCTTCCTTGTCATCCTGGGGGATGATACCGCCGCCGAAAAGGATGATATCATCGGCGCTCTTGGCCTTCATCTCCTCGAGTATCGCCGGGAACAATGTCATGTGCGCCCCCGAAAGAATGGACACACCCACCGCGTCCACGTCCTCCTGGATGGCGGCCGCCACTATTGACTGCGGGGTCTGTCGCAACCCCGAGTAGATGACCTCCATACCGGCGTCGCGAAACGCCGCCGCGATCACCTTGATGCCGCGATCGTGCCCGTCCAGACCGGGCTTTGCCAACAGTACTCTGATTTTTTCTGCCATATTCGTGTTCTTATCTTCAGTTTACTTTTGTTGCCTCTTTATCCCCGGACCCCTCGCTCAGCGTCGGCCCCTACGACACCTGCATGGCCGACTGGGACTCCACGTACTCGCCCCAGACCTCGCGCAACTCGTCCGAGATTTCGCCCAGGGAAGCGTACACCCGGGCACACTCCAGGATCGCCTCAAACGTGTTGCCCTTACCTTGCGCGGTATCCTTGAGTTTGGCCAGGCTGGCCTGCACCGCGCCGTTGTCACGCTCAGCCTTCACCTTTTTCAAAAAGGCGACCTGTTCGCGCTCGATCTCAGGGTCGATCCTCAGCACGGGAATCTCGATTCCCTCGTTTTCCATCACGAATTCATTGACCCCGACCTGAATCCTCTCTTTTTTCTCGATTTCCCGCTGATACCGGTATGCGGATTTGGCCAGCTCCCGCTGGAAGAATCCATCCTCGATACAGGCCAGCACACCGCCGCGCCGCTCGATTTCTTCAAAATACTTTTCCGTCTCCGTCTCCATCCGGTCAGTCAGAGATTCCACGAAATACGAGCCGGCCAGCGGGTCAACGGTGTTAGCCACGCCCGTTTCATAGGCAATGATCTGCTGCGTTCGCAGGGCTATGGTCACGGCCTTCTCCGACGGCAGGGCCAGGGTTTCGTCCATCGAGTTGGTATGCAGCGACTGGGTGCCGCCGAGCACTCCGGAAAGCGCCTGGATGGCCACACGGATGATGTTATTTTCCGGCTGCTGCGCCGTCAGCGAACATCCGGCTGTCTGCGTGTGGAACCGGCAGAGCCAGCTGCGCGGGTCTTTGGCGCCGTACTTGTCCCGCATGTGCCTGGCATAGATGCGCCGGGCCGCCCGGTACTTGGCGATCTCCTCAAAAAAGTCCGAGTGGGCATTGAAAAAGTATGACAGGCGCGGGGCGAAATCGTCCACGTTCTGCCCGGCGGCGATGGCCGATTCGATGTAGCAGAATCCGTCGGCGAGCGTGAAAGCCAGCTCCTGCACGGCCGTGGCCCCCGCTTCCCGAATATGATAACCCGAGATCGAGATCGTATTCCACTGCGGGACGTGCTTAGTGCAGTAGTCCATCATGTCCGTTATCAGCCGAATCGAAGGCCGCGGCGGATAGATGAACTCCTTCTGGGCTATGTACTCCTTGAGGATATCGTTTTGCAGGGTTCCCCGCAGTTTGTCAAAAGGCACCCCCTGCTTTTCCGCCACTGCCAGGTACATCGCCAGCAGCACCGACGCCGTGGAGTTGATTGTCATGGACGTCGAGACTTTGGCCAGGTCGATGCCGCTGAATATTATTTCCATGTCGGCCAGGGTATCAACGGCCACACCGCACTTACCCACCTCGCCGAGCGAGCGGACATGGTCCGAGTCGTAACCCATTAAAGTCGGCAGGTCAAAAGCGGTCGACAGGCCGGTGCCGCCCTCCTGGAGGATATACTTGAACCGTTCGTTGGTCTGCCTGGGCGTGCCCATACCGGCGAATTGGCGCATGGTCCACATCCGCGTTCGGTACATGGTGTGATGAACGCCCCGAGTGTAGGGAAATTCCCCGGGCAGCCCGATATTCTGCCAGTAGTGATCCTCCTTGTCCGCGCCCTTCACCGA
>JAOUEU010000144.1 GCA_029858555.1 Candidatus Zixiibacteriota bacterium | reverse complement strand
AGGAGGAGGAGTTGCTATGAATGAATCGATCCGGACGCAGCACGCCAAGCGAGCCGTTCTCCGGATCTCTCCATAGTGTGTAACTTTCGCCGAAGAAAAAAAGACCGGCGATTGCCGGCCTTTCGACCTTCTCCCGAATCATCGACTAAAGCTGGAACAGGTACTGCAACTTCATAAAGAACTGGCGGGAATCGAGCTTATAATGGCTGTATTGCGTTTCTATCGAAGAAGCTAGTCTGTTGCCGCTGACGTCCAGGTCATCGTACCTCTGTATATAGTAGGTCGACCCGACATAGAAGAGTGCAAAGGGCGTAATCTGGTATGTTATCAGTGGATCAAAATCCCAGGTCTTATAGGCATCATGATATTGAGTGAACAGTCTGAAGGACAGCCGCCGGTTATACTGGAAACTGATCCTTGATCCATATACATAAAAATCGAAGAGCTCTTGGTGGGTATCTACATCGCTGCTCTTGATATCAGTTATCCAGTTTTCAATGTAGAGCCGGTCGAATAAATTCAGATCAACCCATCCAACCCGTTTGGTCTGCCGCCCCATCGCCGGGTAACCGTAGGCTAACTGGTTGCCATAGCTGAATGATCCGCCAAAAGCTATCAACTCGGACGGTGATGTGTTGAACTCGCAATAATTATTCCAGATATTTCCGAAATAGATGCCTTTAAAGGTTTCGGTACTGACCATGTTTTGATATGTAAAATTCGTTTGGTAAAAGCGCAACGGAATAAAGAGTGTCGTAAATACCGCCTCATCCTTTTTTTGCCCGTCCATATTCCAGACTCTCATCGGATTTACCTGGATTTCGATCCTTTCCAAGAGCCCCCGGTCAAAGTGGATTACGTATGACGAGTAGATGTCAATACTCCTGCGGTTGTTGCGCGGAATCCAGCCGTTATCGGCCCGAAAGGTGGGACCCCTCTCGGAATAACTTGCCTGCAGGTAAAGATTTCGACCGTCATAGCTGAAACTGCCGGCGATTGCATGCCCTCCGAATGATTCCCCATCGAATACGGCACTGTATTTATTATCATCAAAATACACACCATCAAGACCCGGAGTCAGGTCGATATTGTCGGGTTCTTCGATATAACTACCGACCGCCTGCGCCCGCAGAGTCATCTGTCTGTTAAAACTAATGATTGCATCGGCGCCGTAATTTGTGCTGCTGCCGCCGCCATCCCAGTAGCGATTGGTTATCAGTGTCCCGAATTGAGACCCGGTGCCAAAGGTACGCCGGGCCCTTAGAATATTGGAAAAGCTTTTACCACCCAAAAGCTGACCGGAACTTGTTTCTTCGAACGGGATAATAAACGGCGTGGTCACATCGTGGGCGCTTAAGAAACTTATCGATGTCCGCCCCATTCGTGCTGTCATCTTGGCTGCAAAATCCGGTTCGTTAATCGAGCGGGTATAGACCAGGTTCAGGTACGTGCGGTACAGATCGCTTCCCTCCTGGAAGAACGGCCTTTTCTCGGGGTACGAAAGCGCCGTGGGCGAATTGACATCAATCTGGAACTGGTCTGTCTCAACATTGCTAAAATCCGGATTAACAGTCGCGTTCAGGGTAATATTCGATGAAATAGAATACTTCGCCGTCACAGATGGTTCCCCGCGGGGATCATAATTGTCGAACTTCAGACTGCTGTCGCCGGCTACTTCCAGGGCTCCGGACAGTGAGCCCGTCCAGGCTGGAATAACTTCTATCCCCCTGCCTGGACTGACATTCTTGATACCCGTTATGGTTCCCCAGTTACGAACCCAGTTTGATTCGCTCCTGTCACGAGCAGTCCATGTCATTACGTAATGAGTCTCGCGGTAATGATGCCGCCAGAACTGCATCTTCCACGTCTGTTCCTCGGTATCCGGGAAGCGCAGGCTGCTGAACGGTATGGCCAGCTCCACCTGATATCCGGAATCCGTAATCTGCCCGGCCGAATTGAAGACCAGGTCGATCGCCCCATCCTCGCCGTAGCCATTGGTCCAGATAGCGTCGTACTGCACGCCAAATGGGTTAACATTGATTATATAACACCACGCGGCATCGCCGTAGGTGTCGAAAAAGAAGCCGATATTATCTCCGCCCATCCGGTCACGCTGACTGAGAACGGCCCTGATTTCCGATGGGTCGGCATAGCAGACAGCTGCAATATAGAAATTGTCGTCATCATAAGTGATAAAACCTCTGGTCTCCACCGGCGGCGGAATATTATCGCCGGGGGTCGTTTCCTGAAAATTATCGGCCGTCGCCGCTCCCTGCCATCCGGGATCATCCAGGTACCCGTCGATTTTTATAGCGCCGGTAGCCCGGGTGACATTAAGTTGTGGGTGGAAATTCGGCTTGAAGTCCGATTGTGCTGTTACCGAAGGGACTGCCAATAAGAGTATAATTAGCAGAAACCCGACAACGGCTGTTGACACCTCAGATAAAAATACTGATTTCATCTAATCACTCACTTTTTCCGGCCATCTTCGGTTATGACATAAAATCCCATTTGACATCGGTACCTACGCACACTCGAGAGAATTGTTTCAGACTTAAGTTATGTTTTGCGTAACGGATAAAACCTATTCCTTACAGATAGAATCTGTGATTGGCGGTCTCGGGTGCTTTCAGGAGTTTTTTCATGATGCCCGGCGGCCCGCCCCCGCACACACCTGACGCGGGTATCCGCGAGCCCCTGCCGTTGATGGTCGGCTCCGACGAATCCACCGCCACCCAACCCCCCATCGACGAACCACACGCTTACAGACAACCTCTCGACGAACCCACCCTCAACCGCAACCTCGTGCCCCCGACTCGACCTACCCTGCCCCGAAGGGAGTGATCCCGGACGAAGAATAAAAGGGACTGCCAGTCAGTTTAGTAAGGGGGCGGCAAAATAGACTTGACAGTTTCATATCCCGGCCGTTGGGTTCGAGAGCACGTCAGCCGCCGGCATGCCCATAGAGGCCAGGATCGATGACTCACATCCCGTTCGGAACCGCAGTCATAATGGATGGGCATGTTGATATGGACGAAGGGAACGATGCCTGCCTCTTCAGTTGGGCATCGACAGCCTCAAAGAGATTATGGTCAAGATCAAGCTTGACGGCCACAATCTGCTTGCGGCCTGCCCTTACTTGTTTGAGCAGGAGGAGGCCTTGGGTTTTAAGGCGCGCCATATGCCGGTCCTTCGAACAGCAATCACAAAGCGGAGTTTTTGGCGGCTTGTGGGTTTGCGGGACACCATCGGAAGCCGACTGGCATCAGCTTCCAAAGCCCCTCTCGTCATGGCAATCACGACTATCTTTACTGGTCGCCCCAACGAGGGATTGGACTAAAGAGGACAAGAGTCCGCCTATTGAATTGCCCTCCAACGAGTTCCATTGTTGATAGCGCGGCTGGCTCTGACCCGAGGCTGAATTCCGCTGGAGTTTGGGCCGAGTGAAATTCAGGCCACTTTTGTTTGGTTTTGATCTTGCCGGGGCCTTTTGTCAGGGCGTAAGGACGCTGTGGCCAATATTGGCCCCGTTCATAATAACGCGTTAATACCGCCTTAGAGCAGGCCGCAACCGGAACACGTCCTTCATCAACAGCTGAGAGATACGCAACTTACCACTCTTTGAATCGTAGAGCATGGATGAGTGAAAAACATTCAAATGTCACATAAGTTTGTTATTATCCGGTTATACGCGATGTCACCTGTGACCTTCTTACCGGGCGCCATCGTCAGCACCTCGGATTCAGCCGTCCGGCCAACCGCTCACAAAATACATGATTATCATTGCGAATGGTCGCCCGAGGGGAAGCACAACGCTTTTGCGTCCGAGAGAGTGGGCGCAGCAGAGCTTCTCATCACGCCAGCTGAGGGCGGCGAGGCGACTCCGGTCAATCCCACGGACAACCTAAAACATGACTAGGAGCACGACATGCTGAGAAATTACATCATGGTGGCTGTGAGGAGTATTCTCCGTCATAAGGGGCATACGTTCATCAATATTACGGGCCTTGCAGTAGGCACGGCCACGTGTATCCTGATTATGCTCTGGGTAGTGGACGAAATGAGCTTTGATCGTTTCCATCGGGGTGCCGATCATACATATCGCCTCTGTCATGAGTTGGTCCTGGGTGGAACCACTCTGCGCACGCCGACCGGAGGTGATCCCATGGCAACGGCCATTCAGGCCGCTTGCCCTGAAGTGATGGCCATTACGCGCCTCATCCCGGGAAACCGAACCGAAGTAAGATACGGTGATAACCGATTCTTTGAAGAGAATATAGTCTATGCCGACTCTCAGTTCTTCAGTGTATTTACGTATCCCCTGATTCAGGGAGATCCCCGGACGGCCCTGGCCAGAGGCCACAGCGTCGTGATTACCGCGGATATTGCCCGCAAATATTTTGGCGATGAGGACCCGATGGGTAAAGTCCTGCAATCATGGGGAAACGATTACACGGTCACCGGTGTAATCGATAAGGTCGCGACAAACTCTCACCTGTCGTTTGACCTTCTCCGTTCCTATCGCTCTTTTTACTCGGACGAGAGTGATGATGTGCTGCGGTGGGGAAACCTGAATGTATATACCTATCTGCGAGCCGTTCCCGATGCCGCCGTTGAAGACCTCGAAGGCAAGATATCATCGGTCATAGAAGAACGCATGGGGAAACAGGTAAAAAAGGAGAAAGGGAACTCTCTGACACCTTATCTTCAACCGTTGACGGAAATACACCTGGACTCAGATTCGGATTTTGTGCAGGATATAGCAGCAAGGCAGGGAAGCTTTACGTATGTCCTGCTTTTCATCGGCATAGCACTGGGAGTGTTGTTGATTGCCTGCGCGAATTTCATCAACCTGATGACTGCCGGGTCGGCGCACCGCATGAAGGAAATCGGCGTCAGGAAGGTGTTCGGCGCGGATCGCCACAGATTGACCCTTCAGTTTCTGATAGAATCAATACTCCTGAGTTTCGCGGCCCTCGTCGTCGCGTTGATTTTGATCGAAATCTCCTTGCCCTTTTTCAATACGATGATTCAGCGTGACCTTAAGTTGGAGTATTTCGCTCACGTCTGGACTATACCCGGACTTGTCCTGTTTGGATTACTCGTGGGTTTGGTTGCCGGAATCTATCCCGCTGTATCCCTGTCGTTGATGAAGCCGGTGGCTGTATTGAAAACCGCTTATCGCCCCACGGATTCGCGTTCGGTACTCGGACGCATCTTGGTAGTCGGACAATACACCATCTCAATCGCTCTCATAATCGGCACGGCCATAATATATGACCAGGTGAATTTCATGAAAAAGAAGAACCTGGGCTTCGCCGAAGACCAGTTGCTGGTCATTCGTGGCCTCGGCAGTTTGCCGTCCGCCGCTACGGTGGGCGTTACGTTGAAAAGTGAGATAGCCCGTACCCCCGGAGTTATCGGGGCTGGTCTATCGTCGACTGTGCCGGGTGGGGATAATATCGTGATGACGAATTTTCGTCCCGAGGGATTTGACTCGGAAGATATGCTCATGGTCCAGATGTACGCCGATGAATCCTACCAGCCGACGTTTGGATTGGAGCTGACGGGCGGCAGGAACTTCTCATCTCAGATGGGAAGCGACAGCGTTGATGCCCTGCTGATTAATGAGGCCGCGGCTCGAAAATTGGGCTGGGAGGACCCCGTTGGAAAAACTATCAAGGAGCGAGTTTCAACGCCGGAGGGACTCGGCTGGCATCCAAGAAAAGTAGTCGGCGTCGTCAAAGACTTCCACTACACAAATCTCCGCGAAGCGATTGAACCCCTTATCATCATTTGCTCATCGCCACCCTTTGGATATCTTTCGGTTCGGGTGGAGACAAAGGATATCTCGCACACGCTGGCTTTGATCCGCGACCGGTGGGAGCAGCTGTGCGGCGAGGCGCCGTTCGACTATTTCTTTGTGGATCAGAGATTCGCGGAACTATATCGGGCGGACGAACAACTGGGGAAGATCGCCATTTCCTTCAGCCTGCTGGCTGTCTTCGTCGCCTGTCTGGGCTTGTTCGGGATGGCCTCGCATACGGCGCGGCGGCGTACCAAGGAAATCGGGGTGCGCAAGGTCATGGGAGCGACAACTCGCGGGATAGCCGCTCTGTTGACCGGCGAGCTGGTCAAATGGGTCCTCATAGCGAACGTTATCGCGTGGCCGATTGCCTACTATACAATGAATCGCTGGCTTCAGAACTTTGCGTACAGAACCAGCATCAGTCTGAGTGTTTTTGTCCTCTCCGCAGCGCTGGCTCTGGTCGTGGCAATTGCCACCGTCGGCTACCAGGCCGTTCGTGCGGCGCACGCTAACCCCGTAGACAGCCTGAAATATGAGTAGGGGTAAGCGTTAGCTGAAGAGCCGAAGGAAAACGCCACAAGGAATCCGGCCTGGCGCACATGGCACACGGCCGTCAATGCTGTCGGGCTGAGTATGGGCGTTGCCTGTATCATAGTCGCGTACTTTGTGATTACCCATGCGACCGACTACGATGGCTTTACCGCCAATGCCGATTCCATCTATCGGGTCCCCCTGAAAGGAGTGATCCCGGACCAAGATTGATCTGCATCTTTTTCGGGGGCTGCCGTTTTAATCCCCTTTTACCAGCGGACGGAGCGAAACCATCTCATCGCCGCCACATGAGATTGCCACGTCGCTGCACTCCTCGCAACGACGAGTTTAGAGGCCTTAGAGTGCCATACCCGCTCAACCAAGGCAAGTCGTGGGGCACGTGGACCGGCCCAGAGGAATAAGGGGCGGCCGGCCGGACGGGTCCAGGACGAAAAAAGAACGGGTTTACAAGGGTCGGCGGTCCGCCAGGTTAACCGGAAACTGGACATACCTGCCTGTCATCGCCTGTCAACGTGCCCTGAAATATCAGGGGTACCGGAGAGGATTGTTGACATTCACGGTAATTCAGTGTATACTCTACATCGAACATAAGAGCAGAGAGTATAATGGATAAGCTAATCTACTTGGATAACGGCGCGACGACATTTCCCAAGCCCGACGAGGTTTACCGGGCCATGGACTATTCCTACCGTAACTTCGGCGTCAATCCGGGGCGCTCCGGATACGACCTGTGCATGATGGCCGGTAATATCGTGGAAGAAACGCGCAAACTGCTGACGGAGTTCTTTAACGGTACGGATCCCAACCGGCTCGTTTTCGGGTACAATGCCACCGACGCTCTGAATATCGCCATTTTCGGGCTTTTGAAAGAGGGCGACCACGCCATCTCCACGACGATCGAGCACAATTCGGTGCTGCGGCCGCTGTATCATTGCTGGAAGGACCAGAATATCGAGGTGGATTATGTGCCGTTCGATGATAAGGGCTTTGTCGATCCGAATGATATTGCCGCTAAAATGAAGCCGAACACGCGCCTGGTGGTGGTCAATCATGCCTCCAATGTCATCGGGACGGTGCAGCCGATCGCGGAGATCGGGCGGCTGTGCCGCAACCGGGAAATTCCCTTCGTCATCGACGCCTCGCAGACGGCCGGGAAGATTCCCATCGATATGGAGAAGATGAATATCGACGTGGTGGCCTTTACGGGCCACAAATCGTTGATGGGGCCGATGGGCATCGGGGGGCTGTGCGTGAGGGATGGCATCGATATTCGTCACACGCGGGCGGGGGGAACCGGTGTCCGTTCGGCGGTGCGGACGCATCTGGACGAATACCCATACCGGCTCGAATACGGCACGACCAACCTTCCGGGGATAGCCGGTCTCAACGCCGGCCTTAAGTGGCTGGCGAAGAAGGGCGTTGAGAATATCCATGATTTTGAGAAAAAGCTGCTGAACCAGTTGCGGGACGGGTTGCAGGAAATCGAAGGCGTCAGCCTTTACTGCCAGGACGACCTGGCCGACCACATCGGGGTGCTGGCGTTCAATATCGACGGTCTCGAGGCCCTCCACGCCGGGACGATGCTGGACGTCGATTTCAACATTGCCAGCCGCACCGGCCTGCACTGCGCGCCCCTGGTGCACGCGCAACTGGGGACGGATAAAATTCACGGCACGGTACGTTTCGGTATCGGCC
>JAOUEU010000143.1 GCA_029858555.1 Candidatus Zixiibacteriota bacterium | reverse complement strand
GTTATGGCAGAGCCTTCCATGTGACAGACGCCGCAATCATTGTTGGTGACGCTGTCGGTCTCCCCGACGGGGGCCACATGATGCGCCAGGAGTTCAAATTCGGCAACGACGGCTCGTCTCGGGCCCCGCTCGGTAGCATGGCAGCCGACGCAATCACCGCCGGGATCCGGATTGTGTACGTTGCGGCTGGTCGGCGTGTCGTAGTCGCGGCCGTGACATTCGTAGCAATGGACATCGGAGGTGGACGCATGCGCCCCCACAAGGGCGGGCAGCGGTGACAGCGACAGGCCCTCGACCGGGACGGTGGAGGCGACATCCGACGGCGGATGGCACCCGGAGCAGAAGCGCCGCACCTGGACATTGTCATTTTTGATATCAGTGAGACCGTACCAGCCGGGTCGCTGGTCACTCAAGAGATACCTGTTGGCCCCCAGGCCGCCATAACCAATCGAACCGTGGGGATTGTGGCAGTCATAGCAGGGCAGGCGCGAACCTGTGGCGACATAGCCGCCGCCGGCGGAGACACCGTGCCCGGCCTGAGGCCCGACGTTTATAGTGCGGTCGTAGAAATAGGCGATCATCCTCGAAGAATCATCCATGCCAATGGGACCGGTGAGATCGTTATGGCACGAAAAACAGAGAGCATAATTTTCAGGAATCGCGCTCATCTCGGAACCGGTGATACCGCTGTACGTGGTATCGAGCATATCGTGAGGCGCCAGGGAGCCATGTACGGAATGGCAATTATCACATGCGCCCCAGCCAAAGATGTCCTTGATGGGCATATCGGGATCGGAGTAATGCTGCGAGTACTGCTCATTTTCCCATATCACCTGGCCGGGCCAGCGCACCAGGTTCTGAAGCCCGGGGACCCTGGTGCCGGAACTGTTAAACTCGAAATAACCGGGGTCGGCCGAACCTTCGGGCATGCGGTCAGATTCCTGGGCAGGGTAGCCGGAGGAAGCACCGGCGGGCTGGTCGGCATGACAGCCTCCCTGCGAGGCCGCAAAACACAACTGGTTGGAGTTTTCCTGAAAGAGCCCGAACGGCTGGGCACCGCCGCCGTCATGAGCAGTATGACACTGCGCGCAGCTCCCCTGCGGGTAATCGCCGGTCCTCAACACGCCGTGCGAAGTGGAACCGTGAGGAGAACTGCGGAACTGCCCATCATCGGCCGGCACACCGGCCGGCAGCACAGTCAGCCATCCGATAATACCGAGCGAGACAACTCGTCCTGTCACTTTTTTAAAAACCATCCAGCCGTCGTCCTACTTGTTATGGCATTGCTGGCAGCCTGCCAGGTATTCGGCACCACCTTCGCGATAGGGCCAGAGCATACCGCCCGCATGGGCTCCGCCATGCGCCTTATGGCAACTAAGACACTGCACTTCATCGGAGAGGCCGGCCGCTCTGGAGCTGACGTAATCGGTGGCTCCGGGGGAATCGAACGGCACCCGCGCGACGCCGCCGTCAGCGAGGTCAAATCCTTCGCCGAGACCGGCCGTCCAGTGGCCGGGAGCAGTATGGTTATACGGAGAGTAGGCGTCCAGTGCGACATCACTCGGATGACCGTTAAAATGGGCCGTGGTTGACGACTGCTCGTTGGCAGCGAGCATATCGTGGCACGAGGCACACCACGTCGACATACCTTCCTTGTAGCCGACATTGTCGCGGTCATAGGCGGCCACCGAACCCGCTACGGTAGGCGGGTTCGCCGGAGAGAATTCAGTAAAGACGTGGACACCTTCGACAACAGCCAGGGAATCGCCGACGCCGGCCGGGTCGATCAGCAGATTGCGGTAGTTGCCGTTGCCATGCACGGCGTGACAAGCGGCGCAGTTGAGCTGGACAAACAGCCCCTGGTTTTGCAGGGGCGTTACGGCCCCAAACCCGAGCCCATGCCCGTGGGGATTGTCAACGCCCACCTGGCCGAAGAATCCGGCCGCGCTCTCGCCTGTGGAGCCGGCTGAGTACATGGTCACCGGTGACTGCACGTCGGGTGCGGTCGGGTCGGTTCCGTCGTGACACGAAAGGCACAGTTCGTTGACACTGGCTTCGAGAAGCATAGTCGAGTAGGGGCCGCCGGGCACCTGCTCACCATCCTGGGTAGCATGCTGGAGGTGGCAATCCTGGCACCTGAGCGACTCACCGACATGCCACTGGCCGGCAGTGGCCGATGACCACAGCCCGGCCAGAAGAATCGCCAATGTGATGATCGACAACTTCACTAAGGTTCCCATCTACTCGATAGCATAGAACAATAAATCCCCGCGAGCATCAAGCACCAAAATGCGTCCGTCGCTGGTGGCCGCCATGGCTACCGGATGCAGGCTCTGATCCTCAAAGGGCATGGTGCCCGTCGGGACACCCGACGGGTCGTAAAAACGGAACTGCCGGTTGGTTTCATCGGTCACCCAGATAATCTCGCGGCTGTCGACAGTGACCGCGGTGGCCTGCCAACTGCGCTCGGCCGCAGGCTGGTTCCACCCGGCCTGGAAGAGGACCTTTCCCTCCGCCGTGAACACTTGTACCGGGAAGTTTTTACGGTCGGTTACCGCCACCCGGTTGCCGGTGATCGAGGCCACGGCGGTGGGGACCAGCAAGCGTCCTTGACCCGAACCGTGCCCTATGAAAGAAGGCGAGAGATTCCAGGCCGGATCCAACAGGTGGACTTGCCCGGACGCCTTGTCGAGCACGAGATAGCCGATATCGCCATGTCTGACCACCTGGTCGAAACGGTATTGGCCGGTCAGAGTTTCGGAGAGATCGACCACGGTGTCCAGCAGGCCGACATTTTTCTGGGAGACGGCGAGAACCTGAGGTCGGTTTTGCTGAATAAAACAAAGTCTATCTTCAGCTGCGAACCAGACTGTTTGCGGCTGGTCGAGATGCACCTGTTCGCCGACCGTCCAGATGACATCACCATCCAGGTCCACGACGACGATCACGGCCAGGGCCTGATCGACTATGGCCACCTGCTGGCCGCTCGGGGAGACAGCCATGGCCACGGGCCGTACCAGCAACCGCCCGCCGCCGAGGTTTGACAGACGCTGCTGGAGCTGCTGGGCGGACCCGATAGCAGGCACCAGGGTCAGCACGGCAGCCAGCCTGACTGCCGCCAGCCGGCAGCGTGCATAGAGGGAGCAGAGTCCGGGGCGTCTCCTCAATGTTTCGCGACATCGTGACAAAGGATACAAAGCTTTCTGTCCTTCTCGGCAACCAGAAGTTCCGTGTGATTCGAGGAATGGGCCGAGTGGCAACCGGTGCATGTCAGCGCCTGTTTGGTGCGGGGATCTATAACACCGTCACCCATCGGGTGATAGTGAGTCTCCTTAGCATCATCATGGCACGTCATACACAGCTCCAATATATTCGGAGTATCCAAAAGTCTTTTGTAATCCGAGGAATGCGGCTGATGGCAGTTGCTGCAATCTTCGAAGGCCGCTTCGTGCTTGACCTTACCCTTGAACTCCGTTCCGGAATGACAGGTCAGGCACGTCTGGGAGCCTTGTTTTTTCTGGAGGGCCGCACCGAAACCGACATGGGGACCGTGACAGTCCACACAGCCGTTCTCTGAAGCCAGAGGGGCGTGAAGATGCGGGCGAGCCATCTCCTCCTGGAAGCCGTCGTGGCACTCCAGGCACATGGTCTTCACCGGGGCCACCAGCGACTGGGCCTGGCCGGCCTCATGACAGGAAGCGCACTCACCTTCAGCGAAGGGAGCGTGCTGCTGCGGCAGCAGCAGACCTCTGGTGCCTTTTGTGCCGGCGTGAGCCAGGTGGCAACTCAGACAGTTGGATTGGGCGACGTCAAAGTTGGAGTGTGCCCGGATCGTCTGCGGGTCGGCAAGGTCATGGCAGCCGGCGCACAGGTCGGCTCTGGTCTTCTTGAGCAAGCCCGCCACCTCGCCGCCATGGGCTTCATGGCAGGCGCCGCAGTCGCCGGCAGCGGCCGGTTCGTGGGCCGCCCCTCCCTCAATTTCTTTCTTAAGGCGTTCGTGGCAGCTCAGGCACAGGCTTTCGGCCGGTTTATCAGCCAGGGACGGATAAGGCGAAGCGTGCGGCCGATGGCAATCAGTGCAGCGGCCATCGGCAAACGGCGGATGTTTTACGGTGGCCTTCATCAAGGCCTTGTGATCATCGTGACAATCCAGACACACCGTCGGCTCGGCGCGGTTCAGGAGGTAGTCATTGCCCGACGCGTGAGGCGAATGACAGATGACGCACTCGCCTGCCTCAAAGGGCGCGTGCACGTGGGCCAGACCCATCTCATCGCTTACCTGGTCGTGGCAGGCGGCGCACAATTCGGAGATTTCGGCGTTTAACACGACCTTACCGTCAGCGCCGGCCTCGTGGCAGGTTTCACAGCCACCGTCCGCGAACGGTGCATGGCGTTTGGCCCTCATGTGGTTTGTTCCCTCACCGACGTGTGGGTCGTGGCAGTCCAGGCAGTTCGCGCCGTCAAGATTATACCCGGAATGTGACGCTGTCAGTTCGGCATTGATGTCATGGCAGGCGCCGCATAGTTCGGCCGGAGCGGCCTTGACAAAACCGGCATAGTCGGAACCGTGGGATACATGGCAGGCATCGCACTGGCCCTCAAGGACCGGAGCATGGGTATTCTCCTGGCGAAATTCCTCCATGAGATTCTCGTGACAGGTATAGCACAGGTCGGATGTTTTATCGGTAAGACGCGGTACCCTTCCGACCGGCACGCCGTTGATAACAGTTTTGTACAGCCGGCCCGTGACCAGCTTTTCTCTGACACTCCCGTGCGGATTATGGCAGCCGGTACAGTCTCCCTCGGCCGCCGGTGTGTGAACGAAGGCCCTGGTCATATCGAGATCGCCGTAGTCGTGGCATTCGGCACAGAGTTTTTTCTGGTGATCCGTCTGCAGGAACTGCCGGTCGGAATAGTGGGGTTTATGGCAGCCCAGACAGTCCTCTTCGGCCGCCGCGTGCGCATTCGGCATCTCCAACCGTTTCTGAATATCGGCATGGCAGGCCAGGCACCTTTCGTTCCGGTCGGGTCGGACCAGGTGCTCGGTATTGCTGAAATGCGGTTGATGGCAGCCGGCACAATTCCCCGTCAAATACGGCTGGTGGGCCGAAGCCGCCTTAAGGGCCTCCTCGCCAACCTGGTGGCAGTCCACGCACAGCTGGGCCGGTTCTTTGGCCAAAATGGCGGCACCCTGTCCCTCGTGGGGGTTATGGCAATACAGACAGTCGGAGGCGGCGGCATGGTGGGTCGAAGCCGAATCGCGCCGGGCCGCGAAATCGGTATGACACGACAGGCAGACCGATTCGATTTCACCGCTCGGCATCAAAGCGGCATGATCGGAACCATGCACCTGATGGCATTTGGTACACTCGCCCAGAACCACGGGCATGTGCGGTGTCATGCCGGATGACGTGAGTACCGGATCGTGACATTCGGCGCACATGTCAGCCGCTCTCTTTTTGAGCAGTTTGCCGAAGCGAGCCGAGTGAGCATCGTGACAGTCAACACAGTTGGCTTCTTCCACCGCGGGATGGGAGTGCTCGGCTTTTGTCAGTTCCACGATATCGTCATGACAGGCGGCACACAGCCCGCCGGGACTGACGCCCTCCTCAAACCGGACATTGCCCTCGGCATCGGGAAAACTGTGGCAGGTTTCACAGTCACCGTCGGCAAACGGCGCGTGTGTTTTGTCCGAAAGCAGGCCTTTGTCAGCCGAGGAATGACCGGTGTGGCAGTCGACACAGGCCAGAGAGGCCGTGTGCCGACCCTCGTGAGCCGCCAGCAGCGCTTTGCTGCCCTCTTTGTGACACGAGAAGCAAACCTCGGCGGCAGGCGCCGTGAGCAGTCCCTCGTAGGGGCTGTTGTGCGCGGCATGGCAGCCGGTACAATCAAGCTTTTCAAAGGGCTCGTGGGGGTGGGCGGCACCCAAAAGACCACCCACATCCGCCTGGTGACAAATCAGACAGGAACCCGGGTCGTCGGCGCCTTCGGGGCCTTGCCTGAGGAGGGCGGCTTTGTCGGACGCATGAGGATCATGACAGTCCCAGCAACGGCCTTCGGCCACGGGAAAATGCACGCTGCCCTGGCTGTATTTCTCCTTCAGGTCGCTGTGACAGCTGTAACAAAGGTCGGAGGTAACATCTTGGAGGATCAGTTGCTGGGCAAACCCGTGACGTTTATGGCAGCTTTCGCAATTTTCATCCTGAATGGGTTTATGGACGGTTTTTTTTGAAGAATACTCCGCCTTTTCCTTTTTGTGGCAATCAAAACACTTTTTGGCGGCCTCCACCTCGGCCCACCCCGACAATATGAAAACCATCACCCCCAGCAGAACTGCGCCAGACTGTCTTAAATCTCGACCACTCACTTACTTAGCCCCTTATTTTGTCTTAGGTATCTCAATGTATTTGTCACCAACCTTGAACTCCAGCAGTTTGAACCCCAGCAGTTCCTGGCGGTAATAATGCGGGGCGCTCACAAAGTGAAAGGCCCAGCTTTTCTGCATCTCTTCGTCCCCCTCGAACACGCGTATTCTCACGGCCGGATTATAAAGCGTGTCGGAGACCTGAAGATATTCCCCATCCGTGGTTATCCCGAGGTGCGGGTTGAAAGTCATGATCTCGGCCCGGTACTCCTCCTCACCGATAAGAAAAGGCTGTCCGAGTCTGACGGTGTCGACCTGGACAAATTCGGGAAAAAGCCGGTGCCTGGTTTCGATGACGTAGTAGGTGTCCAGGCTGTCAGTTTCGGTTGACCGGGTAGAATCGCTTTCCTGACTGCAGGCCGGATGGGAGAGCGACAGCCAAGCCAGCAGGCTCAGCATCAGTGACTTATATACGATTCTGAACAGAAGCAGACCGTCCTTGTTCGAGTTATGTGGTTAACTTGTGAAAAAGATAACAATTTTTGTCCTCATGTCAATAGTCCGACGGTGAAAATTGAGCAAAAAGGTCGAAATGCCCCATTTATGTGAAGTTCAATATCCCTTATACAACGGGGTCTTCCGGCCGCTCCGGGCGGCAATCCTCTGAATGCGTTCCTGAGGTGACTCCCCAGTTTGCCCTCCGCCCGCCGTGCGCGGCTTTTCCCGGTCTAACCGGTTTCCGCATCACGGGTTATTTGTCCACAGTCATTACTCTACGGCCCTTCCCGGTCACAGCATGGGGATGCCCTTAAGAAAATATTCGCCGGATATTTTGGGGCCGTAATTGCCGTTATCTATTATATTGCATGTTGTAATGAAAAGCAAGAAACGCGTTAGCGCGGGAAGTCAGGCGCGGTAATGAACGGCACGATATTCGACATCAAGAAATTCGCCATTCACGACGGGCCGGGAATCCGCACCACGGTCTTTTTCAAGGGTTGTCCTCTGGATTGCTGGTGGTGCCACAACCCCGAATGCCGGGAGACCACGGACAACCAGGCTGCAGTTCCGGGTCGGGAGGTTTCCGTCAGCGAAGTCATGACCGAGATCGAGAAGGACACCGTGTTCTACGAGCAGTCCGGCGGCGGGGTGACTTTCTCTGGCGGCGAGCCGCTGGCGCAGATGGATTTCCTGAAAACCCTGCTGGGGGCCTGCCGGCAAAAGGAGATACACACCGCTCTCGATACCTGCGGGTTTGCGCCATGGGAGGAGTTTGAAAAAATCCTCGGGCTGGTCGACCTGTTTTTGTACGATCTTAAGATCATGGACGACACGCAGCATCGAAAATACACCGGGCAGCCCAACGCCCTGATTTTAGAAAACCTGCAAAGACTCTCCCGGGAAGACGTCCGGATAAACCTGCGTGTCCCCCTGGTTCCGGGAATAACGGACAGTGACGACAACCTCGACGCCATCGCGGGGTTCGTCTCGAACCTGCCCGGTATCAGTCACGTGAGCCTGCTGCCGTATAATAAACTGGGAGAAGACAAACTGAGGCGGTTTCGGCGCGTGAACAGGCTGGGCGGGCTGCGCACGTTCGCGGAGAGCGAGGTGGCAGACAAGGCTGCACGATTCACGGCGCTTGGGTACGCCGTGAAAATTGGAGGATAGGCGCACATGAACGAGAGAATACAAAAATTAAGACAACAGAGCCTGGAGGCTG
>JAOUEU010000142.1 GCA_029858555.1 Candidatus Zixiibacteriota bacterium | reverse complement strand
CAACGCGGCCATAAGGCGCTTCAAGTCGCAGTTGCCGCTGATTGCCGGGTCCGATCTGCCGGTTCTTCTGACCGGTGAGACCGGTGTGGGCAAAGATCACATGGCGCGCTATTTCCATTCCATCTGCCGGCCCGGCAGGCCGTTTGTCGCGGTAAACTGCGCCTCGGTTCCCGAAACCCTCCTGGAATCGGAATTGTTTGGATTCAAAAAGGGAACTTTCACCGGCGCCGACGCCGACCGACGGGGGCTGTTCCTGGCGGCTGACGGCGGTGTTCTGTACCTGGACGAGATCGGCGACATGCCGCTGACCCTTCAGGCGAAATTGCTGGGCGTTCTGGAACGGCGCAAAGTCCTGCCACTTGGTTCCACCGAAGAGGTAACTCTCGACATCAAGCTGGTAGCCGCGACCAACAAGAACCTGGAAGAGTTGGTCGACTCAGGCAGGTTCCGGCGCGACCTCTACTATCGCCTGGGAGGCATCACATTCGAGATTCCACCCCTGCGTGAGCGAAAGGAAGACATTCTCCTGCTCCTCAGACACTTTATGAGCCATTGCTCACTTTTGAAACCGGCGGAGAAGCTTCCCTCGGAACTGGCAGCCAGGTTTATCGAACATGACTGGCCGGGCAATACGCGCGAACTGCTAAATAAGGTCAAACGCCTGGAAGTTATGACAAAGATGGTCGCCGAGGGTGACCTGGTCGAACTGTCGCGCTCAATCTTCACGGCCGAGACTTCAGGTCCCGCAAACACGTTATTCGAGCGGGTGGAGCAGTTCGAGCGGCAATTGCTTACCGAAGCCCTGCTGGCTGCAGGCGGCAACAAATCTGAAGCGGCCCGCATTCTCGGTATACATGAGGCCACCGTGCGCACCAAGCTGAAGCGATACCACATTTCGTTGGAAGGAGGTGTCGCCAGCTAAGGGAAAAAACGGCGCTTTTAAGCGCCGGTGGAGCAACCGAGCGACCGCCTGTGGTCTGAGCGGAATTTATCCGGGGCGCAGGCCCGCCGGCGAAGAACCTGTCCGAGCTGTTGCTCCGGTTGCGTTCGTGGCGATTTACGAAATCTCTCTACACTCCTTGGTTGCGGTAAGTGTCCTTCCCATGGTCACTTACCGCATTTGTTTTGTGGCCTTCGTATGTTCATACGAATCCCTGTACGCCTGCAGGAGTGACCCCCGACTTCAACAGAGACATTAAGTGATTAAACGACAATGCGATAGCATCGAAATCAGGCCGGCCTCCGCGCGGCGGCATCACGGTTGCTATTCCTATGAGCGTCATTCATACTCCTTGAGCGCTGTCAAAGGCTCAAGTTGCTTTTCTCTTTGGTGGATAGCCACCCGCATGTGAGGGGAATGCGGGTGGCGTTTTTTTGTAGAGACCTCGCGGTCAGAGCACACGCTTCACAATCTAACGACGTTTAATCTTTCCGATAGTTGAATGATTTGTTGTCGGTTCGCAGCCCGCTGGCGCGAACAGTCGGTAAAAGTCCTTCGGCTGGTGCCGGGTAACCCTGCCCAACAAGGCTTGCCAGAACGCCCGGAATGTAATAGTTTTCCCTGGTAAAAGTACGGCCGTGGAGAAATCCTGATTATGTCGATGCAGTTACTGGTTGATTCCGATGAATTCTGGGCGAGCCTCAAGGCCGATATCGCCGCCTCCCGGGATTACGTCTATATCCAGACCCTTTCGTTTGAGGGCGACACCGCCGGGAAGGGTCTGTGCGAACAACTCAAATTGGCCAAGGCCCGGGATATTCGCGTCATTGTCGACTGCTACACCAAGTATATGATCAGCGACAAGTTTCTTTACACGCCGGGCAACCTGCGGGACAAGCCGCTACGGCAGGAAGTGCGCGACACCCGGGAAATGATCGAAGATATTCGGCGGCACGGCATCCAGGTCAGATTCGTCAACCCGGCCGGCTTTTGCCTCTACAAATTTCCGGCCCGTAACCACAAGAAATCCGTCCTTATCGACGGCCGTATCGCCTATATCGGCGGCGTCAATTTCAGCGACCACAACTTTGCCTGGCATGACATGATGCTGCGCATCGAGGGACCGGAGGTGGTCGGCTTTTTCGCCGAAGATTTTCGGAGGACCTGGGTTGGGGAAAATATCGGCCAGACGGCGAAATTCGGTGATCTGGAGTTCATCATTTTCGACGGCGCCACGAATGAGGCCCGGTTCGAACGCATCATGACGCTTCTGGATTCGGCCCGCGAATCGATCTATATCGAAAGTCCCTACCTGACCTTTCCGTTTTTCGACAAGCTCAGGAAGATTCGCGAAAGGGGAGTCGATATTACCATCATCACGCCCGACCGAAACAACAAGAAGTCGATCAAAAAGTATATTCTGTGGGAAGCCCACCGGTGCGATCTGGCGGTGCAGCTTTACCAGGGGCGGATGACGCACCTCAAAGCCATTCTTATCGACGGCAAGACGCTCATCATGGGCTCGACGAACTTCGATTTTTTAAGTTACACGCTCCAGCAGGAGATAGCCGCCATTATCACCTCGCCTGCGATTGTCGCGGACTTCAAGAGCCGAATCATCGAGGCGGACCTGCGCAACAGCGTGCCGTTCGCGACTGACGGCAGTTCACCCAAAGGCCACGCCCTCAATGTTCAGCTCAAATCGCTGGGCCGGCTGGCAGTCTTTCTGAACCGTCTCTAACCCTGCCCTGCCGTCCGGCATGCGGAATAAAGTTGTTGATTTGTCCCCGCCAAAAGATGAATTTCGACAAATCAGAGTATTTGCACGGAAGATTTGCGTGAATCTGAATACTTCCAGTAAAAAGCACGCTTTCCCAGGGAAGGGAGCAACACGTGGATTCTAATCTGGTCCTGACGTTATCGTTTATTGTCTACAGTCTCTTCATCGTCGGCACGGGGCTTTACAGCGCCCGGCTGAGGAAGAAAACCGATGATGATTTTGTGCTGGCCAACCGTGAACTGGGACCGTGGGCCTCGGCCCTGTCGGCCTCGGCATCGTCGGAGTCCGGCTGGGTGATGCTCGGCCTGGTCGGGGTGGCTTTCAGCGACGGCCTGGCGGCGATGTGGATCGCCCCGGGAATCGGCGCCGGGTACCTGTTCAACTGGCTCGTAATAGCCGAACGCTTGCGCAAGAGCACCACCGCCACGGGTGCGGTGACCATACCGCAGTACATCGCCCACCGCTTCGGGGTCAACTCGGCAGCTCTGCGCGTGATTGCCGTCATTATCATAACGGCCGCCATGCTGGGTTATATTGCGGCACAGATGAATTCTGCCGGTAAAGCCTTCGATGCCGTGTTTCACCTGCCCTACTGGCTGGGGGTGCTTATCGGCGCGTTTATAATCATGGCCTACACCCTCGTCGGCGGTTTTCGCGCCGTCTGCTGGACGGATATAATCCAGGCGCTGTTTATGGTCATTGCCCTGATCGGCATGCCCATCCTGCTGCTGGTCAAACTCGGAGGGTTCGCTTCTTTCGCACAGTCGCTGGGGGCGCTGGACGGTAACCTCCTGACCTGGTCCGGCGGCCGAAGCGGCTATGCCCTGCTGGGATTTGTCATCGGCATGCTCGGTATCGGCCTGGGCTATCCCGGGCAACCGCAGGTACTGGCCCGCTTCCAGGCGGCAAAGGACCATGCTTCCATCAAGAGGGGGGGCGTCATTGCCTTTGTCTGGTTCCTGCTGGTGTATCTGGGTGCCATCTTCTTCGGCATGTTCGCGCGCGCCTTCTATGGCACCCTGGCCGACGCCGAGCAGGCTTTGCCGCTGGCCATCGGCGATTTTCTTCCTCCCGTGCTCGGCGGTTTCGTCATCGCGGCTATCGTGGCGGCTATCTGCTCCACGGCCGACTCCCAGTTAATCGTCGTGTCATCGACTCTTTCGCGCGATGTCGTGCCATACTTCTCCAAGAAAAAACGCAACCCCGTCTCGGATAGCACGGCATACCTGCGCATCCAGCGGATGGACAAACTGGTCCTGTTGATTCTCGCCATCGTGTCGATTCTCTTTGCCCTGACGGAGAACCGCGTCATCTTCGGCTTTGTGCTCTATGCCTGGTCGGCCCTGGGCGCCTCGTTCGGGCCGGTGGTGATACTGGGGCTTCTCTGGCGAAGGACCAGCAAGGCGGGAGCCATCGCGGGGATGGTTACCGGGTCCGTGGTGACGGTCGTCTGGAAGAGCATCCCCACCCTGAGCGGCGCCGTCTATGAACTGGTGCCGGCGTTTGTGCTCGCTTTCATCGCCGTCTGGATTTTCAGCCTGGTTGTTCCGAACCGTCAGAAGCAGACATAACACACCGTTCGCGGCGGATGCTTCCCTGCCAAACCAGGCGCAGAAGTTTACCATTACCGGGAGTCTGCGGTTTCCACCCTCTCACTCGTGCCCCTGCGCGACGGCGGGTAAAATCACTTAGGTAGTTCAAGCAGCCGGGCGATTATTTCCGGGTCCTCATTCGCCCGTTCGTAGTCGTCCGGGCGACCGATGTCCAGCCAGTAACCATCAAAGGGAAAAGTCTGGATGCGCTGCTTCTCCGACAACATGCCAAGTACCAGTTCGTCGAACCCGAAGGCCCCATCTTTAGGGATGCGGTCGAGCAGGTCCTTCGAGAAGACATAGACGCCCATAGACACGTTGAAGCGGTATTCCGGTTTCTCCCGGAAAGCGAGAACCCCGCCATCGGCATCGGTTTCAAAGACTCCGTAATCGATGCGGTCGGCCCGGCGGTGGGTGGCTACCGTCAGCTTCGCCCCCTGTTCGAGGTGATACTGGAATAGCTGACCGAAATCCAGGTCCGTGAGAATATCGCCGTTGACGACGAGGAAATTCTCGGGCAGGACTTTGATCAACCGGAGCGGCGCTACCGTCGAGAGCACCTCGTCTTCCATCGAATACTCCAGATCCAAGTCGAAGCGCCGACCATCCCCGAGCACCGCCTCTATCAGGTGGGCCATATGGTTAACCGCGAGAGTGGCTTTGTCGACCCCGCACCGGCGCAGTTGCATCAGGAGGATTTCGATAATCGGGTGGTCGCCCACCGGCACCAGCGGTTTGGGAATCTCGGTGGTGTATGGCCTGAGCCGGGTGCCTTTACCTCCGGCAAGAATCACCGCCTGCATGATATCACTTGTCCCTATCGATTTATGAAGTACTCATCATCCGGGTTGCGAATCAGACCGGAGCCGATGGCAAAAATGATCTCGGCAATACCGTCGGCCACCGTTCGCGATACCGAGAACCCCAGGACTTCGCTTATCTTATCGAAATTGACGCGATAATCGCGGGGATCTTCATCGCGGTGCACGTACGTGACATTCTCCCTGCGGTTGGGCAGCCTTTCCAGAATCAGTTCCACCAGGTCTCTCTTGCGGTAGTTTTCGGCGTTGTCGCCGACATTGAAAGCCTGGTAGGCAACGGCGGGCCGAGGCGCCTTCAACACCATGATACAAGCCCGGGCCAGATCTCCCGTATGACAATAAGGACGCCAGAACTGCTCGCCGTAAATCTCAAGAGGCCGGTTCAGCAGAAGGTCGCGGGTAAACTCGTTCACGGTCAAATCGAAGCGTGGGCGCGGCGAAAGGCCGTAGGCAGTGGCAAACCGAAGACAGGTCGGACAGAAGTCATCAAGACCCAGCCCAAGCAAGTAGTTCTCGAATCCCACCTTCAACTCCGCGTAGAGGGAGACCGGGTTGAGCGGTGACGTTTCGTCGACATATCCATCTGGATCCGGCATCTTGCCGTAATTGCTGCAGGTCGAGGCGAACACAAAGCGCCTGACCTGCTTCTCAACCGCCGCCCGGCACAACTCCTCGGAGCCTTGTTTATTCACGGCGACGGCCAACTCCGGGTATTTCCGGCAGGCCGGATCGCCAACAACCGCTGCCAGATGTATCACGGCGTCGACATTCTCCAGTGCCGAACGCAGGTCCTTACGGTTACGTATGTCACCATAGGCCAGCTCGAAATGCGGATTCTGAAAGTATGTGAGGAGGGCGTTGCCGCCGCAAGAAAGGTTGTCAAGGACCCGCACACGGTAGCCGTCCTGCAAGAGAAGACCGACGACCACCGCCCCGATGTAACCGGCGCCCCCGGTGACGAGAACGTTGGCGCCTCTGTCGACAGCGGTAATATCCATAGTCCTGCCGAATCAGTTGCTTACTTCAGCCCGACCAGCGTTTCTCTGGCTGTCTCCAGATCATCCCCTTTCAGGCCCAGTTCAATCGCCTTTTCCAGATAACTCTTGGTCTTGGCATCGCCCAGCACGTACAGGGCCATGCCCATCCGGAAATATCCCTCCGGCCTGTCACCGTGACTCTTAATAGCCTTGGTGGCTTCAGCGCGAGACAGGTCGTAACGGCCGCCCTGGAAGTAAACGTAAGACACGTTGATTTTGTATTTGAGGCCCCGGTCAGATTGGAACTGGGCGTTACGGGCCAGGTTGGCTGCCCGGTTAAGATCAATCTTTTCGTGGGCCAGTATGTTCGAAAAATAGTAGTTGGCGTCACAGTCGTCGCGAGCATCCTCAAGCACCGCCTCAAAGAGGTCAAACGCTTCGTCCCTGTCGCCCAGCCAGTACCAGGCCCGCGCCTGCTGTACCCGCGCCCCAATATCGCCAGGGTCCTCGGCCAGGACTCTCTCCGTCAACTCCAGGGCCGCGGAGTATTCTTTGTCATCGGACAAATATCTAGCTGCCAGTATCAGGGCATCATGATTATCGGGGTTAGTCTGGTGCAGCAGCTGGACAATCCTGCTTTTATCAGCCTGACTGGATTGGTCATTCAGCACGTCGATTAACTGCTCGAAGTATGACAGCTTGCCCTTCAGGTATCCTATCCTGTCGACAAACAGTGCTACTCCCGCCTCCGTCTCACCATTCTTCACCAGCAGGATGGACTTCGCGACGGCCGCCTCGGGAAAACGCTCTTCGAAGTGCGGGTACTCCCCGAACAACTGTATCGCATCCTTGACGCGATTGCGCTGTGCCAGCAACTCCCGGAGACTGTCAAAAGCCGGTCGGCACCAGCGGTCCAATTCCAGCGCCTGGCGGTAATATTTCTCCGCCAGATCCAATTTTCGGATTTGCCAGTCGGCGCAAACATCGGCGACGCCTACCAGCAACTCCGGATTATTGGGATACTTGGACAGCAACTGTGGGATTCCCTCGTCAAACTTGTCGAACTGACCGGACATGTTATAAAGGCCGATCCTGGTCAACTGAACATCCAGCCGCTGCAAATAGGGGGGCTTGAGCCTGTCCAGATATTGCAGGGCCCCGATGTTTTCACCGGATTTGGAGAACGTGATGGCCAACAAATACGAGACATAGTCCTGGATTTCCTGGCTGAAACCGCCGGATGCGAATATCTTCTCAACCAGGGTCATATCGGCCCCCGAAGCCAGGGGGTCCGATCTTATGCCGTGCGACAGATTCCCCAGGATGGCAAGGCTGAGATTTTCCATGTCAAGGTAGCGCAGAGTTTCGCCGGCCAGTCTGGCCTGTACGGCCTTGCCGGCTCCCGAGTAATAATAACGATCCAGGCCGGCGTTGACCAGGTCACCCGCTCCGGCATCGGCGAGGGAGTCCATGATGCTCCGGGCGTCATACAGGTATTGCGTCCTAAGTGCCCTGAAGAAATGATTCAGCGCAACCTCAAAGCTGCCGTCCGACAGAGCCACGGCCCTGCGGCTGAAAATCATGGCGGAGTCCAGAAGCCCGGCCTCCTCCAAATAATTGGCTCCCTGAACATAATATTCCACGAGCTCCGCGGGAGCCGAAAGGGCGGCCGTGGCATACGATCGAGCCGAATCCAGGCGGTTGGCCGCGTTATGGATTCGGGCGGTCGCAAACTTGATGACGGGAGCTTCCTCCCGGGAAGGCTGCAACGACCTGAGCATCTGCAAAGCTTGATCCGGTTTCTTTTGCAGCAGAGATGCCTCTGCGGCGGCCAGCGCGGCACTCAAATCGTTCGGTTTCAGTTGCAACAGGACGCGCGCCGCCTGGAAGGCGGCGTCCGGTTCACCCAGGATCGTATAGAGTCGGAACATCGCGGCGCGGGCGGGTGCGAATTTCGGGAATGCGACAGCCAAATTTATATAGGTATTGAGGGCA
>JAOUEU010000403.1 GCA_029858555.1 Candidatus Zixiibacteriota bacterium | reverse complement strand
GAGCGGCTGATCAAGTTTCTCTTGCAGGGATGAGACAGGCATGAATGAAAAAGTCAGTTTGCGGCTGGCCACCGAGAATGACCTGGATGATCTGGTGCGGCTCGAGGAAGCGGCCTTCACGATCGACCGTTTTTCAGAAGACCAGATAGACTATTTTCTCACGCGGTCGCGGGCGACAATCTTCGTGCTGGAACATGGCTCGGCCATGGCCGGTGCGGCCTACCTTCTGTGGCGCAAGTCGCATCGCGCCGCCCGCCTGTATAACATCGCCCTCCATCCGACCTACCAGGGCAGAAAGTACGGCGAGCGCCTGCTGAAAGAGTGTGAACTCGAGGCCGGCCGGCGAGAGTGCCGCATGATGACGCTGGAGGTGCGGCAGGACAACGCGGGCGCCATCCGATTCTACGAGAAGCACGGCTTCAGTGTCGTGGGGGGGCTGGCGGATTACTACGAAGACGGCATGGCCGGCCTCAAGATGGCCAAGGAGCTGAGGCAGAAGGTTCCGAGACAACTGCGGCTGAACATACCGTACCATCCGCAGGGTCTTGAGTTCACCTGCGGCCAGGCCTGCATGATGATGGCCTTGAAATATTTCCTGCCGAAAACGGAACTTACTCGGACACTGGAGTTGAATCTCTGGAGAGAAGCCACCCTGATCTTCATGGCCTCCGGTTTCGGGGGAGCCGAAGGGTACGGTCTGGCCCTGTCGGCGGTCAGGCGAGGCCTGACATGCCGTTTGATAGTGTCTATGGACACGACCCCCATGTTGAGATCGGTGCGGACCGCTCAAAAGCGGGAAGTAATGAGAGTCGTGCACAACGACATGAAACGTCAGGCCTACAAGGCCGGGGTGACGAGCGCCGTATTCGAGTACGGCATTCACGAAGTTACTTCGGCGCTGCACCGGGGCCTGGTGCCGATTGCCATGGTGAGCACTTATCGTCTTACCGGGGATCGCGTGCCGCACTGGGTCGTGGTGACCGGCATCGATGAAAAGAGCGTCTATATCCATGATCCCGACAGCGATTCCTACCGGAGGAAAAAGTCCCGCGCCCGCCACCTGCGTATCGACAAGGCGGAGTTTCTGCGGATGAGCCGCTACGGTAAGGAAGTGTACCGGTGCCTGCTGCTTATCGGGCCGTCGCGCGGGGCGTGACAGGGTGCAGGCAGCCGGTGACCCGGCCCGGGCGGCCCGCCACCGATTCGGAATCTCTTTACTTGACATTGCCCTAAACAGAGAATAACATAGTCGTACATCGTTACGGTGCCGTCCGTGTGGACGGGTAAAAGGGAAGGCGGTGTAAGTCCGTCGCAGCCCCGCTACTGTAACGGCTACTCTGCGGGTACTGAGCCACCTGTCACAGATGGGGAAGGCGCCCGCGAGAGGTCCGACGCCGAAGCCAGGAAACCTGCCGTAGCCGAATCCGCTTTTGCTGCCAGCGCGGGCTGGCGGGTAGAAAAATCCTGCGCCCGTGGCTGACAAGAGAGGATGCCATGAGGCGCATCGTTTTTATCATCTCGTTGCTGACCGTTCCGGGTGCGATGGGAATCCGGGCTGAGTCAACCCTGGGGGATGAGCACTCCCCGACAGAATTGAGGGACAGTATTGTCGTGACGGCCAACCGTTTCGGTCTGTCGCCGAAAAAATCCGTCTGGCCGACGACTATCGTCAAAGTGGACCAGGTGACGGACCAGAGCAGCCTGGAGACGGCGCTCGATGGTCGGGGGGGACTGGATATTCGGGGCTACAATGGCGTCGGATCGGTCAGCACGCTCTCAAGCTGGGGCGTGTTCAACCGCCACATGCTGCTTCTGTACGACGGCCGGGCCGTCAAGGATTACTCGCTGGGGGGGTTTAATCTCTCCGACTACAGCCCGGAAGAGTTTGAACGCGTGGAAATGCTCAAGGGGCCGCAGTCGGCGTTTTACGGTTCGGACGCCGTCGGCGGGGTGGTTAACCTGATTGCGAAAAGCGCTCTTGTCGACCGCGTGGAGATCGTATCC
>JAOUEU010000141.1 GCA_029858555.1 Candidatus Zixiibacteriota bacterium | reverse complement strand
CAGCCTTAAATATAGTACATGGACCAGTGTAGTCCACTACTTTCTTATAGCTCAAGAAATTCTCAGCCACGGAAGAAGCTACTCCATTTCGTTTCTGGCCAGCGGCGGGCGGAACACAGCACTAAGAACGGTCACAATTCGGCTGCGACACGATATAAGTCCCTGTGCGACAGCGCGAATCGGGGGCTCGATTCTCTTCGCCTCGATTCATGCACGCCCCAGAAGTGCGATAACGCACAGGCCGGTCATCGCGCCATCGGGATGGTGGACCCCGGCATGGTTAAACACTCGTCGGCAACCGGAGGATGACGCCGAATCCTGCCACATCTCTGGCCCTCATCCTATAAAAGGGCAGGACATGGAATCCTGCCCTCTGATTGGACACCGTTGACTGTCACCAGCCAAGCGCCTTTGTGACCCCTTGCGCGCAAGCCGGATCCGCTTTGGCGAAGTGCTCGAGTTGCCGCCTGACGATCTCCTCCGGGACACCGGCCATGGCCCCGGCGATGGCCTGGTGAAGCCGGCTTTTCTCATCATCGGGCATCAGCCGGTACAGGTTGCCCGCCTGGGTGTAGTCGTCGTTTCCTTCGCGATGATCGTACCGATCGGCATCTCCGGAGAGCTTCATCGGCGGCTCCTTGAATCGCGCATCCTCCTCCGGGCCGCCCGCGGTGTTCGGTTCATAATTGACATCACCGCCGTAATTGCCGTCAAAACGCATTTCCCCGTCGCGGTAGTATGTGTTGACCTCGCAGTGCGGACGATTGACCGGAAGGCTTTCATAGTTCACGCCCAGACGATAGCGGTGGGCATCGGCATAGGAAAAGACGCGGAACTGGAGCATCTTGTCGGGACTGTGGCCGATACCGGGGACCACGCTGGCAGGCGAAAACGCCGACTGCTCTACTTCGGCGAAGTAGTTCTCGGGATTGCGGTTCAATTCCAGGACGCCGACATCAATCAACGGGAATTCGCCGTGCGGCCAGACCTTGGTCAGGTCGAACGGATTGTACGAGGTTCTCCCGGCCTGTTCCTCGGACATCACCTGAATTTTGAGGTGCCATCTGGGGAAATCCCCCTTCTTGATGGACTCAAAGAGGTCTCTCTGATGGCTCTCCCGATCGCTGGCGATGATGCCCGCCGCCTCTTCATCCGTCAAACACTGGATACCCTGGGCCGTCTTGAAGTGGAATTTGACCCAGACTCTTTCATTCTTGTCGCTGATGAAGCTGTAGGTATGGCTGCCGTAACCGTTCACATGGCGATAGCTGCGCGGCAGTCCGCGATCCGAAAAGAGGATCGTGACCTGGTGCAGACTTTCCGGTGACAGGGACCAGAAATCCCACATGGCGGTGGTGCTGCGCAGGTTTGTCTTCGGGTCTCGTTTCTGGGTATGTATAAAATCCGGGAACTTGTAGGGATCACGGACGAAAAACACCGGCGTGTTGTTGCCGACCAGGTCCCAGTTGCCTTCTTCGGTATAGAATTTCAACGCAAACCCCCGAACATCCCGTTCGGCGTCGGCCGCACCGCGCTCACCGGCGACAGTGGAAAACCGCAGGAAACATTCCGTCTTCTTGCCGACTTTTGAGAAGATGTTTGCCTTGGTGTACCGGGTGATGTCGTGGGTGACCCGGAAGGTGCCGTAGGCGCCCGACCCCTTCGCGTGCACCACTCGCTCGGGTATACGCTCACGATTGAAATGAGCGTGTTTCTCGAATAACTGCCAGTCCTGGACCAGCAGGGGACCACGCGGCCCAGCTGTCAGAGAGTTCTGGTTATCACCAACGGCTATGCCGGCCGAGGTCGTTAATTGCTTTTTCTTTTTCATTATTTCCTCCGGATTTTATATTGTACCCTCATTCTCCTGACTAAGGACCATAAAAAGAGACCGAACAACTCCAAATTTAGGCATTCTTGCGATACCGGTCAAGAAAAGAGTTGCACAATTCTCCGGCAGCCGCTCCCCAAAAATGTCTATAATATGTGCCCTGAAATCGGTGGCGAGGGGACATAGCGGCTCGCAGCCGGCTCAAAAGCGAGCGTCTTTTCCCCCGCTAACTTGCCTCCCAGGACCTCCCTTCTCGACAACCGAGTCTAAGGTCGCGCACACCCTTACTCACTCGAGCGCTACGATTCTCTCAGGCTTAGCTTTGATATTACAACGGCGTAGGATCGAACTAGCCTCGCCCACTGATTTGGAATAATTATTGTGCCGTGCAGAGTCAAGAACGATTTCTGGCGCGCCCTGCTCAGCTTGGAACCGATCTTGGGCTCAGCAGCTCTGAAGCTGGCAACAGACCGGCCACAGTCGACCATCAGCTTCCGTAATCTCTCATCCCACAACACACGACGCGTGTTCAAATCCCCTGCGCCGAGTTAAATCGGCCTATAAAAATCGGTAAGGCACCGCTCTGGTGCACTTAGGAGGTGGTCATAGTCCCCCAGCGTGCGCCGCGATCTGCAATCATCCACCGGGACCTGCATGTCTAATCCTTTCCCCGAAGATCTTTTTATGTCGCCGGCAAAACTCCAGCCGTTCCACCCGAACAGCCGCCGCCACAACAAACCTCCGAAGGAAGGCTTCTTCCGGGGGATACATTCAATCCCGTCTGCGAAAAACCGGTCGGCATCGTGATCGGCTCTCTGACAAAAGCTCTTCCCCGTCTCGGCAATAATGCTTCTATTAATGTATCAGGTCTGGCTTTATCAGTTCCTCCCTCCCATGGACATAACTTGTTGTAAAACAACGAAATTGGGATACCGTCAGCATCCTGACTCGCTATATTTACCAACATTCGCCCATCCATTTGCGAGGCTTGCCGATCATTAAACCATTCCCATCTTCGCTGTTAGAGTGGTCAATTATTTAGTTATTTTATTGCATTAATGACAATTCGTCACAAAATAATGGATTTTTGAGAATAATCGTGAAACTTTTCCCTGCAAATTACGAATAATATGTTATCTTCTGACAAAGGAGGACAAAACAAAATGATTGATGATCTTGACGCGAAAATCCTGTCGATTCTTCAGAAAAATGCCAGGATAACAAACGCTGAGATTGCTCGAACCATTGGTCTCGCGCCATCGGGCGTCCTGGAACGAATCCGGAAACTGGAAAAGCGGGGTATCGTTACCGGTTACCGCGCCTGTCTTGACTCTGCAAAGCTCGGCTATTGTGTGACGGCTTTTCTGTTTGTCCGAACTGATGACCGCCCGGGTGATATTAGTACCGCGCATCGGTTGGCGGAGATTCCGGAAGTGGAAGAAGTGCATCACATCGCCGGCGAAGATTGTTACCTGGTCAAACTGCGCTGCTCCGGAAATGAAGACCTCGGGCGGCTGCTCAGGGAGAAAATCGGGCCGATTGAAGCGGTCAGGTCGACTCGCACCAGTGTGGTTATGGAGACGATTAAAGAAGGCGGTATGCTGCCCGTGTCGGCATGCTCCGGATAACGGCAATACTTTTATCTTTGCTGCCTGGAGACATGGCGACAGAAGGAAATATCCTGCGATTTGGCCGCCGCCCATGAGGGAGTCATGTCGAAATACCTGGACATCAAAATAATCCTCGGTTTTGCCGCCGTCTATGTTATCTGGGGTTCTACCTATCTGGCAATACGCATAGGTATCGAGGCCATACCCCCTTTCCTTTTGATCGGCATGCGTTTCGTCACCGGCGGGTTGCTCCTGTACGGCTGGGCACGGATGCGCGGCGCCCCGAGCCCCCGTCTGTCGGACTGGACACCAGCCTTGGTTACAGGTTTGCTGATGCCTTTAGGAGGAACAGGGCTGGTGGCGTGGGCGGAGATGACAGTCCCTTCTGGTTTGACGGCACTCCTGATCGCCATGACGCCTATGTGGATCGTCCTGGCCGACTGGCTCCGACCTGCCGGCACGCGCCCTAACCTGCCCGTGACGGTCGGTCTGCTCCTGGGATTCAGCGGTGTCGCCCTCCTGATTAATCCTGCCGATCTCAGCAGATCAGGCGAGGTCGATCTGTTCGGCGCCGTTCTCATCGTCATTGCCTCCATTTCCTGGGCCGCTGGTTCAGTGTACTCGCGGCAGGTCTCGCGGCCGTCCTCGGGGATTCTCCGCACGTCCCTGCAAATGCTGGTCGGCGGAGGCGGGCTTCTTCTGATCTCCGCTCTTACGGGGGAGGCCGCGGCGGTCGATTTCGGCGCCGTGGCACTCCGCTCATGGCTGGCTCTCGGCTACCTGACGCTTTTCGGCTCGATCGCATACGCCATATATGTCTGGCTTCTTTCCGTTTCCACCCCCGCGAAAGTCTCTACCTATGCCTACGTGAACCCGGTCATTGCGCTGGCCCTGGGTGCATCGCTGGCAGGGGAAAAACTGAGTAACTGGACAATCGTCTGTTCAGCCATAGTGATTGTCGCCATTGTCATAGTGATCTCAGCCAAAGCACGCGCGCCGCGGTCGACTGATACCGCACCGTCAACGGCGCCGCCTCAGGCAGCGCGGTGCCTGCGGGCATAAGCTATAACACTGGAAGGACTGATTTCATGAACGATACCGCAAAAAACGGCAAGGACCCGGCCCGGTCTTCGACATCCCCGGCGGAACTGCTGAACATGCTGCTGAAAACATTGGAGAAAATGGGCCTTCGCGGAAAAATCGTTCCCGCCGGACGTATCCGGGATCTGATGGAGGACATCGAAGTAAATCGGAGAGCCGGCCTTCTCGACCCTGAGTATTTCGAGGAGAGCTTGTCACTCTTCGATTTCGAAGTCGCAAACAGCCTGCCCGAAGCACGGTCCATCATAATCATCGCGAATCCTCAACCGCATCTCCGGGTGGTTTTCAACCATGAGGGACAGACCGTGCCCGTCATAATCCCCCCCATTTACATCTCCGCCGATGACGACCGGATCAAGGCTGCGCTGGCAGGCGTGCTATCGCCGGCCGGCTATCGCCTGTTTCGTCGGCCGCTTCCGCTGAAGACTCTTGGCGTACGCAGCGGTCTGGCTCAATTCGGAAAGAACAATATCGCCTACGTCGATGGCATGGGCAGCTATTTCCGGTTGGTGGCGTTCTACTCCGATATGCCCTGCGCCGAAAGTGAATGGCACGAATTGACCTGCATGGAGGAATGCACCGGGTGCGCGGCGTGTCGCAGGAAATGTCCTACGGGTGCCATCACGGATGACAGGTTCCTCATCCGCGCCGAACGATGCCTGACCTTTCACAATGAACGGCGCTGTGACTTCCCCGAATGGCTCGACGTTTCCTGGCACCACTGCCTGGTGGGGTGCCTGCAGTGTCAGTCCTGCTGTCCGGCCAATCGCAAAGTGTTGTCCACGGTCGAAGACGGTCCGGTCTTCACATCAGACGAAACCGACCTGCTTTGCCACGGCGTTACTCCGGAAGAGCTGCCGGCCGCTACCAGAGAGAAGCTACGGGAAATTGAGCTTCTCGACACCCTGGGGGAAACAACGCGCAACCTCCGCGCCCTGCTGCAGAATCCCGGCAATGCCGAGAGGGGATTGGAACTCATTCACAACCGAACGGACAGCGAGGTTTCTGATGAGTGCCAATAGGACAAAGGCCGTGCGTGCCCTGGGAATCGTGGGGAGCCCGCGCCGACGAGGAAACACCGACGTACTGGTAGATGAAGTGTTAGCCGGCGCTAAAGAGCAGGGAGCGGCCTTTGAAAAGGTGTACCTCGGCCGGCTGGATATCTCTCCCTGCCGCGCCTGCGATACCTGCAAAAAGACCGGCGTGTGCGTCGTTCAGGATGACATGCAGAGCCTTCTTAAAAAAATGCGGGCCGCTGACGTGTGGGTTTTGGGTACCCCGGTTTATTTCTGGGGTCCGACCGGATGGTTCAAAGCCTTTGTCGACCGCTGGTACGGCGCCAGAAAACAAGTCCGGTTCGAGGACAAGCATGCCGTTGTCGTCGTCCCTATGGAAGACACGAACCCGGCCACGGCGCGTCATACCACGGGGATGATGCAGGACACCCTCGATCATGTAAAAACGCCGCTGGTCACGACGGTCGTGGCCCCCGGAGTACTGAAACGCGGGGCCGTACAGGCGAAGATCGAGGCCATGAGATCCGCACGACGGGCCGGTCGGGATGCGGCGGCCCGCGCTTATGCAAAACGGCAATGTCATCCATCCGATTAGAACGGGTGCCGGCAAAACGTATCCAGGAAAAACGACCGCAGGTGGCTGTCCGTCGCTTTCAAGACTTATCTCATCTGCGGAGCGGTTACCGTCCGAGCCGGCCTATTCATAGCGCAATGATTTCACCGGGTCGGCCAAAGCGGCTCTCACCGATTGCACGCTCACGGTGGCTATGGTGATCACAAGCGTCATAAGGCCGGCCAGAGCATAAATCTGCCAGCCCACGTCAATGCGATAAGCAAAATTGGACAGCCACTGATTCATCGTGTAACCGGCCACCGGCCAGGCCACGACATTAGCCAGACCCACCAGGATGACAGACTCGCGCGACAGTAGCCGCACGATACCGTGAACCGGCGCTCCCAGTGTCTTGCGAATACCGATTTCCTTGGTGCGCTGTTCGGCCATGTGAGAGGCCATCCCAAAAAGTCCCAGACAACCGATTAAAATCGCCAGTGCGCTGAAGCTTACCGCCAGAACACCCAGACGTTCTTCAGCCCGGTACTGAGTGTTGATCGTATCATCAAGAAAGAAAAAATCGAACGGCTGGTCGCCATATATCTGCTCCCATTTCTCCTTGACCAGATCCAGGGTGTGAGACATATCGCCCGGAGCCATCCTCATCACGAGGTAATTGTAATCGACCATCGGCAGGCCGACCTCACGGGAAATAACCAGCGGCTCGATCAGTTCGCGCAGCGACCCATAGTGGAAATCCGCGACCACCCCGACAACTTCCCGCGGCGACCAGGCCGGTCCGTTGGGGCCTCTCACGCGCTGTCTGAGCGTCTTGCCGATAGGATTGTCCCACCCGAATTTCCGGACAGCCGTCTCGTTTACCAGAACCGCGCGAGCACTGTCCGTGGCCAGGTCGGCCGAAAAGTTCCGACCGGCTGCAACCTGCATCCTCAGGGCATCCATATAACGCTCGTCGGCCGCCATGTATATCATCAACTGGTTGTCGGCTTCGGCGAATCCCTCGGGAAGGAAATTAGTCATCGCGAAGGGGCCGCGACCGGGTATGGACGAGGTGGCGCTGACATGCATCACTCCGGGAAGGTTGGATAATTCTTGTTTCAGCGAGACCCGGGATTGCGGCGGCAGACTGTCGGCGTTGGGAATGACCACCACCTGCTCCCGGTCGAAGCCGAGCCTTTTGCTCTTGATATAATTAATCTGCTGATAGATGGCCAGCGTGCCGACTATCAGGGCGATCGTGATCGAGAATTGAGCCAGGACCAGAAAGCGTCGAAAAATCGACCTGCCGGCTCCGGAGACAAAGCCGCTTTTCAGGACCCGTATGGGTTCAAATGACGACAGGTGGAAGGCCGGGAAACTTCCGGCCAGGAGACCGACCAGCACTGCGAAGCCGACCAGGGCCGGCACGACAACGGGATCAGTCAGAATATTGAATTCGAAGGTGCGCCCGCTCAGGTCATTGAACAGCGGCAGGGCCAGTTGCACCAGGATGATGGCCGGCAGCACCGACAGCAGGCTGCACAGGACCGACTCCGCCAGAAACTGCAGCACCAGTCGGCCGCGGGCGGCGCCGAAGGTCTTGCGGACACTGACTTCAAGGGCCCGGCGGCATGCGCGGGCCGTGGACAGGTTGACGAAATTGAAGCAAGCCATCAGGAGCACCAGGACGGCAATGCCGGAGAACAGATAGACATAGGTAATGTCGCTGTTGTCGCTGAACTCCGCCTCCAGATTGGAATAGAGGTGGATATCCCCAAGCTTTTGAAGATGCAGCGTGATGGAAGCCCCGTGCGTCCTCAGGGCCTCGCCCAGGTTGGCCTCGATCAACTCGCCCAGTTTACCCTCTAAGGCGGCCACGTCGGCCCTCTTGTCCAGGAGCAGATAAGTATAGGCCGTCAGACGCCCCCACATACTCATTTCCTGGGGCTTTTCAACGATGAGTGTCTCAAACGACAGCAGCATATCAAAGGTGATATGAGAATTGGCTGGCGCGTTCTTCACCACGCCGGTTACGGTGTAGTCGCGCTCATTGTCCAGACGCAATACCTTTCCGAGCGCCTCTTCGTCCCCGAAATATTTCTCCGCCGTCTCTTCGGTAAGAACGG
>JAOUEU010000401.1 GCA_029858555.1 Candidatus Zixiibacteriota bacterium | reverse complement strand
CGACACATAATCAGGATCGCTTTCCTTTATCGACAGATGGCCGGCGCGGAGGTGCGTTTGCGAGGTATCTTTGTTCACAAATCGCACAATGGGTTTTCCTGTCCGGTTCTCTGGCGCATCAGCGATCGTCAAGGCAGGAACTTCACCCTTCTTCCAACCGCCGAATATCTCTTGTAGCAGGGCCAACATTCCGGGTGTGTCGAAGTCTCCTGTCACTCCGAGCATGATGCCGTTCGGATGTATGGTATTGCGGTGAAAGGCGATAAGATCCTCTCTGGTGATGCGGGTGATGGACTCAACGCTACTTTCTCTGGCCGTCGGGTGTTCTGAGCCGTACAAGGCTTTGACGAACTCGCGGCTGGCGATTGAGCCGGGACTATCATGTCTGCGGCGTATTCCTTCGATGGATTGCAACTTGGCAAGTTCAACCCGTTCCAGTTCAAAAGTCGGTGTCCGGATGAGTCCGGCAAAAATCTGGAGCCCCCGCTTCAGGTCCTTGCTAAGGACATCAAGCGACGCAGAGCCTGATTGACGTCCGATCGAGATGCCGATATCCCCGGCAAATTGCTCAAGCTCTTCGTCCACGCGCTCCGCTGTCAGGCCTCCGCCCCCGCCGGTTCTCATGAGAGTGCCGGTCAAGGACGCCAGGCCGATTTTGTCGGCCGGATCAAGCCAGCCGCCTGTCCGCATCGCGGCCGTGATGTTGACCAATGGCAGTTCATGGTCCTCCAGCAGATAGACGACCATCCCGTTCGCAAGTACGACGCGTTCCGGTTCAGGCGGCGTAAACTCAACCGGCTTGAAGGTCATCTGTCTGGGATCGTCCGGCGCGAGATTTCCGGCCGAGGCGGTTAATGCCGGCAGGGCAATCGCCATCACCAGCGCGGTGAGAATAAAGCCTTTCCGTTTCACGTGGAACGGTGCACCTTTTACGGTTGTCATCGCGCCACCTCCTGGTGCGCCGCCGTGTTCTTTTGGTTACTGGATTTTTTTACCAGGGTGGCGACTGTCCGGTTCGACTTTATGAAGTACTCGGCTGCGACCCGTTGGATATCCGCCGGCGTCACGGCCGCAATTTTGTCCCGTGCCTTTAGGGCATAGCGCCAATCGTCCGCTACAGTCTGATAGAGCGCTAGCTGCGAGGCCAGACCTCCGTTGGAGCGAAGGGCCCGCACTAAATCGGCGTCGAGATTGTTCAGTACCTTTTCCAATTCTTTTGCGGAAACCGGTTCCGTCTTTAGCCGTTCAAGTTCGGCATAGATGGCGGTTTCGACTTCCGTCGTTGTATGGGGCGCCAGCGGTGTGGCATTAAGCACGAACAGGTTCGGGGAGCGAACGCCCGGATAATTTCCATCGGAGTTCACCGAGGCGGCAATCCGTTTCTCTCGAACCAGATTTGTATAGAGCCGGGACGTGAGCCCCTCGCTTAATAACGCATCGATCACGTCGAACACATAATCGTCGGGGTGGCCCAGGGCCGGTTTATGAAATCCGATGGCCACCGATGGTTCGGCGTCGAATTCTACTTCCACGCGGCGTTCTCCCCGCTGTGGAGGCTCGACCGTGACGATTTGAGGCTGGGGCGGGGCGGCCGGTATTGTGCCGAATGTCCGTTCGAGCAAGGCCATGACGTCTTTCGGATTAATATCGCCGACGATGGCAATGGTCGCATTGTCCGGACCGTAATGAGCTTTGAAGAAGGCTTCCGTATCTGCCGGTGTGAGGGAAAGGATATCCGATTCCCAGCCGATTGTCGGAATGCCATATTGATGCGCGCGGTAGGCGGCTGAGGTAAAGGTTTCAAACAGCAGTCCGTTCGCACTGTCGTCATTCCGCATCCGTCGTTCCTCCATGACCACTCCGCGCTCTTTGTAGAATTCACGAAGGACCGGATGGGCCATCCGATCGGATTCAATCGCGGCCCAGAGGGGCAGACGATTCGCCGGGAGGCTGATCATATAGCGAGTGAGGTCTTTGCCGGTCGAGGCGTTGAGTCCGACGCCGCCATGGCGCTGGTAGAGCA
>JAOUEU010000400.1 GCA_029858555.1 Candidatus Zixiibacteriota bacterium | reverse complement strand
TACCGACGCCAATAGGGGCACGGTGGTAGGGATTGGTGGCACTATCCTGCGAACGACGGATGGCGGAGATACCTGGGTCAACCAAGCCAGCGGCACGGACAACTGGCTCGAGACGGTTTGCTTCACCGACCGCAACACGGGAACGGCGGTAGGGATTGGTGGCACGATCCTGCGGGCGACAACGGGTGGAAACTGAATTCGCGCAGACTGACTTTCATGCGGTCAGGAAGCCCTTCCTGACCGCACCATCCATATCAGCTCATACAATATATTAATCGGGGCCGCGTCTATTTATTCTATTCCATACGTCAAACGATGGGTTCTGTCTCTCGCAGCCCCGGCCCGGCAGTCAGATAATGCGTCTGAGTGTCAAGGACACCTTTTCCCTTTTGCCCTCTCTTTCGATCAGGAGGTTTATTTGTGCACCCTGCTGTTGGGACATGGCGTCCAACTCAAAAAAGTCGTAGTCGGTCACCGGTCTGTCGTTGATCATGAGGATCTTATCGCCTTTTTGCAGACCAGCTTCTTCGGCGGGAGAATCCTGGTGGACTTCTTTAATTATCGAATAACCCCCGACTGCCGGTCCCACTACAAAGCCCGACATGTCGTACTCGAAAGGCGTACCGAACGAGTTGTTGGGTTCAGCATAAAGGCGTTGCCGATGATAATCAAAAACAAGATTGAATCGCGACAATAACTTCAGTCCGACCATTGCCTCATAGACGGCGTGATCGCGGCATTCCTCGGAGACAAAACCCGCAATGACATCAGGTATCTTATAACCACCGATATCAACCCCTGGCAGTCGGCCGATAAATCCCCGGGTCTCCACACGCTGTATATTAAAGCCGAGGCTGGCGGGCAGGTTCTTTTCGGGGCGAGTGATGCTGTGTTTACCGCCGATCACAAGCTGCAACTGGTCATTGTAACCGAGATCAATCAACAGCCTCATAGAGACACTGCGCCCGTCCTCCATTTGCAGAGTCGCCGGAATCGACCAGGGGCCGAAACCCAGGGGCTGCCACGGAACGGCGGTGCCACGACCGTCATCTTCAAATTTGTCGGGTTCGATCAGAGCGATAATCATCCTGTCGAAGTTTATATCAACTACGAAGTGCCTGAAAAAGGTCGCGCTGATTTGACCGACGCTGCCCCGCCACATACTGCTGGTGCCGGAACTGTAGGGCATGACGACCGCCGTTTGTTCTGTGAACTCAACATCGGGAAAGGCGACCGTGATTCCGGATGCCGTTTTGGAGGCAAGCTTTTCCGAATTCTCAGCACCGACTCCGACTTCGCCGTCATACGCTAAACCCAGCGAATCCACTTCGGGACTGCCCCAGAACAAAAGCTGGTCCCACATGTAGCCATCATCGAGCAGCATGTGAACTTGACGGCCGTTCACTTTGCATTCGAAGCGGATATCACCTCGGAAAATCTCAAAAGGGATCTCTATCTTTCCGTCTTTGGCCACAATCTTGTAAGCACCGGGCGGCGGGCTTGTTTCGGCCGGCTCGCCAGGGTCAGCGACGCATGACACCGAAGCGATACAGCAGAGAAGGATCACCATGAGCATCCGCATGACGTCATTGAGTGGGGATGTTCTTTTAAGTTGTCTTGGTCTCACCATGGCTGGCTCCTTTATTGCGAATACCGCGAGCGAAGATCTCCAGGTAGTACTTGACGTACTCGTCCGGATCAAAGTGGGCGAACGAATAGGTCGACGAGAGAGCCCGGTTCAGCACCGCCCGGAAGGAGTACAGAAACTGACTGATCGATAGATCTACTTTGAGGTCCGGCCTTAGCGAACCATCATTCAATCCCAGTTGAAAAATCTCCCGCAGACCCCGGGCCAACTCGTTGTTTATGGATTCGAAGGATGCGAATATCTCATCACCGATCAGTGTCCGATCAACCCCCCTGTAATCCCAGTAGAGTTGCAGACGAATGGAACTCGGATGCCGCTGCGTGAATGAATAAAGGGATTCAGCCCATTTTAGTATTTTATTAAGGCCGCTGTCAGACCCGGCCAGTTGTG
>JAOUEU010000399.1 GCA_029858555.1 Candidatus Zixiibacteriota bacterium | reverse complement strand
GACAGGCGATATAGCCGTCGGGCACCCGCAGCGCCACCCAGATGGCTCCTTTCCCGCCGGGACCGGGGCCGATCATTTCCATTATCCAGGCTTCCTCGGGATCGCCGATTGAGAAAGTCTCCCCCGTCGACCGGTAACCATGCTTATCCGCCAGGTCAGTCATCACCTTGATAGCCTCGCGGGCAGTTTTGGCCCGCTGCAAAGCCAGGTCGATCAGGTCCCAGTACCCCAGCATGCCGTCGGGATTTTCCAACTCTTCGCGGCCTTCGAATGTCGTCTCGCCGATTGCAAGCTGGTGTTCGTTCATCATCCCCACGACGTGGTACGTGTGCGGCACCTGCTTCACATAACCGTATACGGTCCCGTGCCAGTCGGATATCTTGATTGAATCCCCGGCCGCGTGGTCCGCCGCCGGCAGGAACTCCAGGCGGGGATGGAATTCCCCGTCGCAGGTGTACGTAATCGTGACTGAGCCGTCAACCGAGGCTCCTTTGGTGACCAGCAGGCTGGTGCAGGCCGAACTCTCCGAGCCCCTCAGAACCGCCGCCAGCGCGGCGCCGGTCAGCAGTACCAAAAGCTGCTTTCTCATGATATCCTTCCTTCCCGTTCTCCCGTGCAGTTACTGAAGGATACAAAAACGGCAGTTCATTCACAAACAGATAATTGAGCCGGAGTCGCCGGCAGATTTGATCAGAGACCGATTCGTTCGGCCACGGCCATCGATCCGGCCCGCCGTCAGGCGTCGACATTAAAATAGATTGTCTGAATACCGGCCGTTTACTATAGTGTTGTAGAAACTCTCTAGCACAAGGAGACACTATGGCGTCGTTTATCATGGCGATGACGATAAACCCGGCGGCCAAGAAAATGCATCCGGATTTGTCTCACCAGGTTAATGAGTCACTTGAAGTTTTCACCAAAAACCACATCAAGCTGGACCTTTACGCGACGCTGGGGCGTTACGATTTCCTGGCTATGTTCGATGTGCCGGACCAGACGGCGGCCTTCAAGGTAGCCGCCGAGATCAACAATATGGGCATCCTGGAGACTGAAACCTGGCCGGTGGTGTCGTACGACGAGTTCTCTCGGTTGCTCAAGTAACGGCCGTTGACCGATGGCCGGTTCGTCCGGAAAAGCTTCGACCGTCCCCACCGATGCGGGGACGGTCGATTGACTTCTTGGTTGGTTGGCTACCGTGTCACGGGCATGCCGGCGGCGGCGCGCCGGACGGGATGCCGAACAGAAACGCCAGCAGGTACGAAACATCGGAGACGTTGACTTTCTCGCCGGAATCACCGTTGGCGTTGCCTTCGATCGGGCATGGTGGAACCGGCCCGGTCGGGATGCCGAATAAGTAATCCAGAAGATAGGTCACATCTGATATGTTGATTTTGTCATCCGGATCACCATTGGCGTTACCTCGATTGTCAAGGCAGCAGCAGGAGTCTCCCGGCGGGATACCGTTAGCATCTTCCTGACCGGGATTGTAAGCAGTCGGGCAGTTATCAACATCACCACAAATTCCATCTGCGTCAACGTCGTTGTCGGCATCGTAGGGACACGGGTCTCCCGAATCGCACAGGCCGTCTGCATCGGCGTCCGGACCGTCATTACCGGGGTTGTTGTCCGCGAGGGGACCGTAGTTATCGGTACCCACCGCACAATCGTCACAACCGTCGGCGTCGACATCCTCGCAGAGCCACGGATTTAGCGGATTGGCGTCAGCGACGTCGGCCACGCCGTCGTTGTCGTCGTCGGGGTCTCCGGCGTTACAGATACCGTCGCCGTCGATGTCCGGACCGTCGTTGTCGGGCATATTATCGGCCAGCAGCCCGAAACCATCTCTGCCGACAGAGCAGTCGTCACAGCCGTCGGCGTCCACATCCTCACAGACATGGGGGTCCAGCGGATCAGCGTCGGAGACATCGGCGACGCCGTCATTGTCATCATCGGGATCACAGATATCACCGATATTATCCGCATCCGTGTCGGTCTGCAGGGGATTGGCGTCATCAGGGCAATTGTCACAGGCATCACCGAT
>JAOUEU010000398.1 GCA_029858555.1 Candidatus Zixiibacteriota bacterium | reverse complement strand
GAATATTTTGAAATTCCTTGGCTGAGCAGTGGGTACAATATATTGTTGTTGGAAAATCGCAGACTACTAAAAATTGTATTTTTTTCAATAAATTTGTATTCTGTTGTCACTCAAAAAAGTAGCTGATGATAAAGCTGCGGACATGAATCCCGCACACCGGTCATATGACAATAATGAAAAACCGATATGGGTAAGCTGTTGATGGCTAGTACAGTACAGCCCTTATTATATTCAAATTGAGTGACTTAAGGACCGGATGATTTTTCATCAAATATAATTAGTTGTCTTTCAAAGCAATAGCGGTCAATACACAGTCCATCCACAACTAACCCACATATCATGTGGATAAACAACATACGGATAGTCTGCCCGAACTCGGCAGCAGAGACCGCCCGGGTCAGTACCGGAACGGCTGCGGCGGGTCAGTTTCAGCAAAAAAACCGTTCAGCGGCCACCGTCAGGGCGCCATAAGGGGTGTCGCAAAGGCCAGTCTATCGAAGCTCTCGTCCCGATTACGTGGATACGGAGGGGACTCTCTGAGGTCAAAGTAGGATCGGAACAGGACAATGGTGCGGCGAAGAGCCTGTTCTAGACTGCGGCTGCCATATAATGGTCAGGGTTACCCATTAAATCTCTGTTTTTTGACCTCTGGGGCTTGCGATTAGGCTATTTTTTTGCAAAAAAAAACGAGAAAAAGCAATTTTTTCGCTTGACAATTGTTTCATAATAGTTAAATTTGAAGTGCAATCGGAAAGTGTTACTCTTTCTGTGGATTACCTAATATCGTCCGCCCGGGCAGGTCGCACTCCTGCTCGGGTTTTTTTATGCTCTAAGATCAAGGTTGCGACGGGCAAGCGATTCTTCTGTGCGCCGGCTAACCGGAATTCACAATTGACAGTATCCGCGGCTTGGCGTAACTTGTCGTTTCGATGAATACACCCAACAAACTGACTCTACTCAGAGTGTTTCTGGCCCCGGTTTTCATGTTCTTTTTCCTGTTCGACAACTTCTACATGCGCCTGGCGGCCCTGATACTTTTCACGGTGGCCTCCCTCACTGACATGGCCGATGGCTATTACGCCCGCAAGTACGGCATAATTACCGGCTTTGGAAAATTCATGGACCCGCTGGCGGACAAGATCCTGGTTTCCTCGGCGTTGATCTCGTTTACGGCTCTGCACTACGTCTCTCCGATCCCGGTAATGCTGATTATCGGGCGCGAGTTCAGCATCACCGGTCTGCGCCTTCTGGCCGCCTACCGCGGGGTGGTTATATCGCCCAGCTGGTGGGCCAAGGTCAAAACGTTTCTTCAGATGAGTACGGTCGGGCTTGTTATCGCCTATGTCACGCTGCTGACAACGTTGAATCATTTTGACAGTCCGGCACGCTCCTGGTTCGAATTTGACTATCATTTTTACCTGAATCTGTTATTATGGGTGACCGCTGTTATCACCGTCTGGACCGGTATTGACTATATAGTGAAGTATTATTACATGATTAAATCCGTTTTGAAGTGACAGGCAATGATGAAGGACATCCTCGTTAAGACGGTGGCATCCGGTTTTTATTCCGGTTATTTGCGTCCTTTCCCCGGCACATGGGGCACAATTCCGGCGTGGCTGATAGCTTATTACGCCGTTCGCGGCCAGACTCCCTTCCTGCTGGCGCTGGCGATCGTGACTATTTTGGCGTCAGTCTGGGCTGCCGGCCGGGCCGAAAAGATTTACGGGCATGATGGCCGCACCATCGTCATCGACGAATGGGCCGGAATGTTTGTCGCGCTCCTGTTCGTACCGTGCACGCCGGGTAACTATATCGCCGGCTTTCTCGCTTTCCGGATATTCGATGTCGTCAAGATTCCCCCGGCCCGGCAATTGGAGAGGCTGCGCGGCGGTTGGGGAGTGACGGCCGATGATATAATTGCGGGTATACAGGCTAATATCACCATTCAGATTCTGCTGTGGCTCGGCGTCAGCCTCGAAAAAGCCGTGCCCTTTTGACTTTAGAGGTGTAGAAAAACGTAATGGATGCAGAAATAATCATAGTCG
>JAOUEU010000397.1 GCA_029858555.1 Candidatus Zixiibacteriota bacterium | reverse complement strand
ATAGGGGGACGAATATCTGGGAAATCATTTGAGCTTCGGATGGGGCGAAATAGCAGAGGGTTTCTATGAGCAGCCATATCAGGTGTATAAGAACGGCCGGTGTCAGAATGAGCCAGGCAGCAGGCTCGCGGTGAGCGGGGCTGACAATTAGAGCCAAAATGAAAAGGATCCAAAGCGAAAGGGCAGGGTAATTGTAGACCGGATACCACTGGATCGTTGCCGATGCGTTTTCGGCCGGGGCAAGTTCGCCGATGGTCTGGCCGGCCGCAAAGCGAAGTCTTCCGAATGTCATCGCGGGTACTCGCCACGAGTACGAGCAGGTGCCGCCTCAGCCGTATCTGAATGAGCCGCCGGAGATCCTCCTATTGGCCTTGTAGATGGACAGTTCGGGCCTTTCGGTTTGCTGTCGGACGGATTCCGGCCGAACGGGTGAATACTCCTCACCCGCTGCTCCAAGCAGTTTATATTCGAAATTCAGCAGCGCCCCGGAGCGAGACACCTTCAGACTTTGTCGCAGGGGCCCGCCGATCTCGAGGGTGCTGGTACTTCCCGGGCTCAAATCGAACCAATCGCCCCGCTGGTTTCGAGCGGAAAACTTCAGCTTCTTGCTTTCGTCACGCAGCACGACCGAGTTCCAACGATACCTTCCCGGCGTAAGTGACACCGTTCCTCCGTCCGCCGGCAGCTTTACGAACTCGACGGGCTTGGGCGCTCCGGCCTCGGCGGGCCGGCTGATTATGACTTCATAGTCCTCCATTGATGCTACAAGTGCGATGGGCTGGGCTTGTTCATTTTCCAGCACCAAAGTGAGTATGGACTTGCCCGCAATGGCAAGCTGAGCCTTTTGGGCATCTGTGCCTGGTGAGTCGGCTTCTTCATTCGCCCGGCAAATCCCGACAACCAGAAACAGAACGAGCAAAATCCTAACCAGATTATGCGAGTTTCTCATATCTGTCCCCTACAGAACCATGCCGTCCGCAGTAAAGCTCGCAACGGGCGCTTCAATCTTTCGGCGAGGCAGAGCATAAACGGGCTCAGGGCAGGCCGAAGAAGTCTTTGCTTGCGGCGGTGACGGCCTCGGCAAAGTCGGGCAACTCCATCTCTTTAAGTCCGGCCAGGAATCGAGCGGTGTGAATCATAAGGGCCGGCTCGTTTATCTTTTGCTTTCGCATCGGCTCAGGCGACATGTACGGACAATCGGTTTCGAGCATCAATCTATCGACCGGCACGACCTTCGCGGCCTGCCGCGTCGTCTCTGCGTTCTTGAAGGTCACTACGCCGGTAAAGGAGATGTAGAAGCCGTGATTTAGGACAATCCTGGCCTGCTCGGCCGAGCCGCCGAAGCAGTGAAAAACCACACCCTTGAGCTGGCCTTTCAGCCGGAGGAACTGCTGTAGGATGTCCATCGTCTCATCGAAGGCCTCTCTGCAATGCACAATCACCGGTAGATTCAGCTCTTTGGCGATTTCTAATTGGGCGGCGAAAGCTCGTTTTTGGTCCGTCCGATTTGAGAAATCGTAGTGAAAATCCAGGCCCGTCTCGCCGAGAGCAACGACCTTTTCACTCTGCGCAAGCTCTTTCAATTCCGTCAGTGTCTCGCCGGTGACATCTTTGGCATCGTGCGGATGAATTCCGAGAGCGGCGTACATATTCTCGAACCGCTCGGCAAACTCGACGGCCGTTCGGTTCTGCTGCGGGTCGGTGCCGACGGTTATCCAGCCGGTGACGCCCGCGGCTTCGCTGCGAGCCACCACCCCCTCGACATCATCGGCCAACTGCTCAAACGTCAAGTGACAATGTGTATCAATCAACTGCATAGTCTATCGTTTCAGTCGTCTCAAACCGGCTCTGATTTTCCCGCCACCACTTCTTCCAGTATAGTATATACTCTTGCTCGTTGTCCTGGTAGTCTTTTTGGCGGTCTTCAAGCTTCTTCTCGAAGCCGCTTCTCATGGTTTCTCTTGCGGCACGGGGATCGTAGAAGTGACGGGGCTCCCACGAATTTGAGAGGTCTGAATTTATGCATTTCCTCAAGGCCGAGACAGCCGTGTGCCGGATGTGCATGTTCGAGT
>JAOUEU010000140.1 GCA_029858555.1 Candidatus Zixiibacteriota bacterium | reverse complement strand
AGAATTGCTAACGGTCTTCTGATAACAATCATACTCTCGATTTCAGCGCAGGCGGCAGATTACAGCACCGTCTACCGGAAAAGAACGCCCGGGGCTGATGCTTTTGTTCACATCGAACCACTGCTTAGCGCCTCTCGCGAGATGGCCGGCTTCATCTTTTCCGACAGCGCCAACAAACAGGTACATATCGACTTGATATCGGGTGCACGGATCAGAACGATTGATCTCGACGGATGTCCTGTGAAATCTGTTCATTTGTACAGTCCGGCCCGGGACACTCTTTTCATATACACGGTTCTGGTGCGGTCCGACCAGGGCTCCGGAGAGGTTCCCCTGCTTGCCAGCATTACCGTAACGGCCGACACGCTTGTCACGAGATCCTTCTCACCCGAGTACTATCTCACGCAGGGGCTTAGCTCGGTATCCTGTTGCGACCTGCGTTTCAGCTACGATTATAAGCAAAACGTCGATGGACTTCTGGTAACAGTATGGATGCGGTTCGATAACCGCAATGCATCCCTTGGTCCCGGCAGTGAGAATCTCTCAACAGTCTTCTGGTACTCGTTGGACTTAATGCAGCGTCTGACTCGCAAAAAAGCGACCTGTCTGACGGTCGGTAACCTGGCCGGTGATTCAGCGGCGGAGTTTTGCACTTATGACAACTACCGTTACTGGTACGACTTCAGGGGCAGCGAAAATGATCCCGGTCAGGGCAGTTACCGGAGGACGACCGTCGACGTGTCGGACCGGGACGGCAACACAATGTATTCCTGGAACGCCCATGACGGTCTGACGCACACAATTCTGATCGACGATTTCTTCCCCTCGCTGCCGAACGCCGAACTGCTTTACTACGGTGAGGCCGAAGACCTCCTGGGGGAGCGCACGGACCGGGTTTCACATGCCGCGTGCTACAGTTTTGCCGGTGACAGCACCACCGAGTTGTGGTACTGCAAGCTGTCCGGTTACACGCTCGATTATGCATACTCCAGCGGGCATGTGTTAGCCGGCATGCAACAGGGACAACGAGTCGTTTTCCTCGATTATCTGACGGGCAGGTTGGCCGATTCGGTGGCGCTGAGCAGGGTAATGCGGAGTACGTCCTTCTTCGAATCAGGTGAGGCGCCCAGCCGGCTCAATTTGGCGGGCCGTTGCGGTGACACGATAATCGTATATCAGTTCGACGAGCTTGCAGCTGGGCCGGCGAGGGATGGGGCGGCGAAGTTGCCCCGGACTTTCGTCCTTTATCAGAACCACCCCAATCCCTTCAACAACGAGACAGTTATCACGTTTGCCAGCGATGTTACCCAGCATCTGTCTTTGAAGGTCTTCAACATCCTCGGCCAGGAAATCGCCACTCTTTATAACGGCGTTGCTTACCCCGGCAGTTTCAATGTATCGTGGAACGGTTATGACACGTACGGCCGCGCCCAGGCGAGCGGCATATACTTCGCCCGACTGGAATCAGCCATTGATTCCCAGATCATTAAACTGATTTTCCTGAAGTAGATCAACGATCGGCAGCGGAGCTATCCGCGGGAATACCACCGGGATCAAAGCGGGAGATGACCCCGCCGTTGTGGAATTCCAGTCGCCGCACGGGTGGATTCACGGCCGCCGCCTTTATGCAATGGTCAGGAGCACCCGCCCCGGAAGGAAACGTCCTCTTCACGGTGTCGAACGGCCTTCCGGAAATATCGAAAACCCGCGTGGACATCATGAGATTGTTGCCGGATTGGTCGGAGATCGTGTTGTCGCTGCATCTCTCCCACCAGAAATAAACCGGCGTTGCCGTATCGGGGATCCGCGAGGCCTCACCGCTCGAGAGAACCAGCTTCACCAGGGACGCCTCACGACCAGATACGTAACAGACCGGATGCGCGGAGTCCGATATCATTTCCGCGATGGCTACCACCTGCCAGAGGCTTTGCGGCCGCCCGGAGTCCACGCCGACGCTTTCCCTGCGGGCGTTGAAGAACTCCCAACGGCACGAATCCAGAAAATCACCGGGCAATATTTCGATAATCTCCATGTATTGGCTGTTGCAGCCAAGCCTGAGATCGAAGGCCGATATGGCACAGCCGGCCGCCCGCAACGTCACCGGGAGCGTGTCATAAACCTGCATATCCGTGACCGTGATTTGCCCGATGGTTATCCTCAGAGTATCATCGCGGTTTGGGACAACGGGTTTCTCCGCACCGACGATCGCAACCGCATGGATGCACAGCAGAAATATCGTAAGCGCCAGTGGCTCGGTAAACCTGGTCATAATGGCATGATGGGCGCTGCAAACAAGAATCGCTGCGCCCGACATAAAAAAAGCCCATCAAACACGATGGGCTTTTCGAATAATCATTAACTACTTGACAATCTTGAACTTGTGCGGGCCGTCCCAGGCCGGAACGTGCAGCAATTCAATTTCCTCCGGTGCCGAAAAAATCCACTCACCTCCAGGCGGGAAAAAGGCCGAATCCACCACCAGGGTTCCCGTCTCCGGCACCACCAACTCGAAAGAGAGTTTCTTGCTGGGTTCGACTTCCTTACGGTAGCCTATCTTAACGGCCACGCCGCCGAATCCAATGAGATCGGGGAGCTGTCCGTCCCAGTCACGTTCAACGGCAAAGACACCCTGGAGGTCCCAGATCGACTTGTCCTGCCAACCATTGTACCCCTTTATGTCGCCATTGGCGTTAAGACCCTTGCCGCTGTCCGAGACATGAACCACTTTCTTGATGTCGGACGACTTGATCGTAAAACCAAGCGTAAAGCCGGTTCGCAGAGTATCAGTGGTCGTATAGATATCGAAAGAAACCTTTTCGCCGGCCTTGAGGGTCGTATCATTCACCACTCCCGGGCCGGTAACTTTCATACTGACTGCTGTTGCAGAAAAAGCGGCTGCCGCCAGAGTCAGTACAAGAAACCCCGTAAGCAGAATTGCTACCTTTTTCATAAATACTCCTGACAGTTAGACTGCAAAGTTTATTTTCCAATCCTTTGGCAACGAGTTTTTAACCTACCACTATTACAATGAGTTGTCAAACTCAATTTTTTGTACTTTCAACCAAGCTTTCCGATCCCGCCTATTAATGACCCGGACTAAAGAGGGCTTACTAATCCACTATGGGCGGCGGCGCGACAAGAGTCGGTCAAGACGCAGTATGTGAACTTTTTCTCTTGACCCAAGCCATTGTATCGCCCATATTTTCCCTAATCATTTTAACCACAAGGGATCATCTTATGAGTACTGTCGAGACCAAAGTCAATCCCGCCCAACCACAGATAACACTTATCAGCTCTTCGGTCGGCAAGAAAATCTTCATGGCCGTCAGCGGATTGGTGCTGTTTGGATTTGTTGTGGGGCACCTGACTGGCAACCTTCAGATCTTTCTCGGGCAGGACAAACTCAACGCCTACGCCCAACTGCTTAAAGACCTGCCCGGATTGACATGGACAGTGAGGGTGGTGATGTTCATCTTCCTGGCCATCCACGTGTGGCGCGGCATCCAGCTCTATTTCGAGAATCGTTTTTCACGACCTATTCGCTACGTAATAAATACGACCGTGCAGGCCCCCCTGGCATCGCGCGTCATGATATTCACCGGCGGCGGGATATTCCTTTACGTCGTCTATCACCTGTTGCACTATACTTTCATTATCACCAACCCACAGTACGCCGACCTGCACGACACCCTCGGTCGTCACGATGTGTACTCCATGGTCGTGTTCAGCTTCCGCAACGGCTGGATATCGGCCGTTTACCTGGTGGCCATGGCCTCACTTTGTTACCATTTATCGCATGCCATTCCTTCGTTCTTTCAAACTCTCGGACTGAACAATCAGAATGCCGAGCCGAAGCTGAAAGCACTGGGATGGATTTTGGCGATTTTGATATTCGTCGGCTACTCCTCAATACCGTCGGCTGTATTGACTGGAATCATCACTTTACCGGAAGGAGTGCACTGATATGGATCTCGATTCAAAAGTTCCCTCAGGTCCGCTGACGGAAAAATGGAGCAAGCACAGATTCGAGATGAAGCTGGTCAACCCGGCCAACAAAAGGAAATACAGTGCCATCGTCGTCGGTACGGGCCTGGCCGGTGGTTCAGCCGCGGCATCTCTGGCTGAACTGGGTTACTGTGTCAAGGCTTTCTGCTTCCAGGACTCGCCGCGCCGAGCTCACTCCATCGGTGCCCAGGGCGGTATCAATGCCGCCAAGAACTATCAGAATGATGGTGACTCAGTATACCGACTGTTTTTTGACACGATCAAAGGCGGCGACTTCCGCTCCCGGGAAGCCAACACATACCGGCTGGCTGAAGTCTCCAATAACATAATTGACCAGTGCGCTGCTCAGGGCATTCCCTTTGCCCGCGAATACGGCGGTACGCTGGCCAATCGCTCCTTTGGCGGCGCGCAGGTCTCGCGCACCTTCTATGCCCGCGGTCAGACCGGCCAGCAGCTGCTGCTGGGGGCTTATTCCGCCCTGCAGCGGCAAGTGGCTCTGGGGAATGTCCGGATGTATCCCCGCACCGAAATGCTCGATCTGGTGCTGGTCGACGGCCATGCCAAGGGAATCGTGATACGGGATCTGGTCACCGGGGAAATCACGTCCCACGCTGCCGATGCCGTGGTTCTCGCCACCGGCGGTTACGGCCGCGTGTTTAATCTCTCGACCATGGGTCTGGGCTGCAATGTCACGGCTGCCTACCGTGCTTACACCAGAGGCGCGCTGTTCGCCAATCCCTGTTACACGCAGATTCACCCGACTTGCATTCCGCACACTGGAGACTACCAGTCAAAACTGACGCTTATGTCCGAGTCACTGCGCAACGACGGCCGGATATGGGTGCCCAAAAACAGAGGCGATAAGCGTCCTCCCAACGAGATTCCGGAGGCGGAACGCGATTATTACCTGGAACGCAAGTACCCGAGTTTCGGCAACCTGGCGCCGCGTGACATCTCTTCGCGCTCGGCCAAGGAGGTTTGCGACGACGGGCGCGGAGTCGGCCCCTCCAAATATGGCGTCTACCTCGATTTCTCGGATGCCATCAAGCGGTTGGGAAAGCAGGTCATCACCGAGCGTTACGGCAATCTCTTTGAAATGTACCACCTCATCACTGATGAAGATCCGTATACCGTGCCGATGCGGATTTATCCTGCCTCGCACTATGCCATGGGTGGTCTCTGGGTTGACTACAATCTGATGAGCAATATCCCGGGCCTCCACGTCATCGGCGAAGCCAATTTCTCTGACCATGGGGCCAACCGCTTGGGTGCCTCGGCACTGATGCAGGGGCTGGCCGACGGTTATTTCATTCTGCCGTATACCATCGGCGACTATTTCGCCCGCGTCGGCGCGAAAAACATCTCCACCGATCGCGCCGAGTTCCGTGAGGCCGAGGAGGCGGTAGCCTCGCGCCTGAAGAAACTGCTCGCCATCAAGGGCACCCGCACCGTCGAGTCTTTCCACAAGGCGCTGGGAGAGATCATGTGGGAGAAAGCCGGAATGGCGCGGAACGAAACCAGGCTGAAACAGGCGCTCGAGGAAATCCCCAAACTTCGCGAAGAATTCTGGCAGAATGCGCGGGTTCTGGGTTCGACTGAAGGTCTCAACATGACACTGGAAAGAGCCGGCCGTGTCGCCGATTTCCTGGAGTTCGCCGAAATACTCTGCTATGACGCGCTGAACCGCCAGGAATCCTGCGGGGCTCACTTCCGCGAGGAGTATCAGACCCCGGAAGGCGAGGCGCTGCGCGACGACAAGAGATTCGCCTACGTCGCGGCCTGGGAATACAAAGGGGTCGGCGTTAAACCGGAGTTGCACAAAGAAGAACTCAAGTTTGAAACCGTCGAATTGGCCACGAGGAGTTATAAATAATGAACTTGACACTACATGTTTGGCGTCAGAAAAACGCCCAGGATAAAGGGAGGATGGAAGTATACGAAGCTCGTGATGTCTCTCCCGACATGTCGTTTCTGGAAATGCTCGATGTGGTCAATGAGGACCTGGTTAAAAAAGGCATCGAGCCGATTCACTTTGACCACGACTGCCGCGAGGGTATCTGCGGCGCCTGCTCCCTGGTAATAAACGGCATTCCCCACGGGGGTAAAAAGGGCTGTACTACGTGTGAGTTGCGCATGCGCAATTTCAAAAACGGTGATACCATCTACGTGGAGCCGTTCCGGGCCAAGGCCTACCCGGTCATAAAGGACCTGACGGTTGATCGTTCGGCCCTGGACCGTATCATACAGGCCGGCGGCTATATCTCCGTGAACACCGGCGGGACTCCTGATGCCAACGCTATCCTGATTCCCAAGGATGACGCCGAAACGGCTATGGATGCAGCCGCCTGTATTGGTTGTGGCGCCTGTGTAGCCGCATGCAAGAACGCTTCGGCCATGCTCTTTCTCTCCGCCAAAGTCAGCCAATTTGCGACTCTTCCTCAGGGCAGGGTGGAGCGCGAAAAACGGGTCCAGAACATGATTGCCCGCATGGATGCCGAGGGTTTCGGCAATTGCACCAATTATTTCGAGTGCGAGGCCGTGTGCCCCAAGGAGATTTCAATCAAGTTTATCGCCAAGATGAACCGTGAATACCTGCGGGCCGCCACGAAGTAGCGCCGAAGTAATAGAGGCGCCGCCAGGCGCGCTGATATGAGTGTCGACCGGGTGTCCCGGCCTGTCGAGCCGGGCGCCCGGTGCTCCGCTGTCATCGGCGGACAGTGGGACTACGCCTCCCAGACGATTTCCATCCCGTCTGCAGCCATAGCCAGGTTGTCAATTCCGTACTTTTCGGCAAGGGCGCTAATGGTGGCTATCTCTTCGGGAGTACCAAGGTGCGTCATGATGTACCGGCCGACCCGGATTTCATGGGCGAAGTCCAGGAACTCTTCGAGATCGATATGAGTCGTTTCCAAGAACACGTAGTCGTGGCCGTCAAGATGGTCCCGGACATCGGCAAAACTCAAAATATCGGACGAATAGAATATTGATTTCCCTCCGGCGACGATATTGAAACAGTGACATTGCATCCGGTTGGGCAGATCGAGCCGGGCGAGGAGATCGGCGTAGCCTCTCAAATGATTATTGCCTGTGGCGGTCAGCCGGAAATCCGCATCGTAAGCAAAGCCGCTCTCGTACCCAGTCAAATTGATTTCGAACGGAAGTTTTTCTCTTATCAGATACATCGCCGGCATAAATCTGTCAAACGGTTTGACGAACTCGGCCGGCAGATAAATATCCAGGCTTTTCTTCCGGCCGGCCAGGTAGATCATCTGTATGAACAGCGGCAACTCGCCGACATGATCCGGATGAGTATGGCTGATAAAAATCCGGTCGACATCAGTGGGCTGATAACCTCGTTTCAAGAAAGACGAAGCGACGCCTCCGCCGCAATCCACCAGCGAGAGGCTGTCCCCGGTCTTCAAAAGGTAGCCGGCCGTGGCTCTCTCCGCCTGGGGGGCGCCCGACGATGAGCCAAGGACTGTAAACGAATAACTTACGGCCATAGGAACTCCTCGTTTTGGGCTAAACTTAACACCTGCAGCGGGTTCAGGCAAGGTCCCATTTCAAATCGGAGCCGGCTTGCCCGGCGCGTTTCCTTCTCCCGGTTCCCCGGTCCAATCGGCCCTAACCTAAATGAGGATTGTACCGATAAACCGTAGTGAAAGACTTTTCGGCACATCTGCCCGAAAAGGCGGGCTGGTTACTTTAAATCCGGCGGAATTTACGAATCAAGGGAGGCATCCATGCCACTTATTGTATGGGACAGCACCTACAGTGTCTATCTGGAAGAAATGGACCGACAGCACCGGAGACTGATAGCCATAATCAATCGGCTTGACCAGGCTGTCAGGCAGGGACGCGGCAAGGACGAAGTCGGGCAAGTTCTGAACGAGTTGGCCGCCTACACGCGGTATCATTTCACCGATGAAGAGACATTAATGACACAGCACGACCATCCAAAACTCGAGAACCACATTGAAGAACACCGGGTTTTCGTCCAAAAAATCCAGGACTGCCACACGCAGTACCTCTATGGAGATCCGCGGGTGGCGACAGAAGTACTTGATTTTCTGGCAAACTGGTTAGTGGACCACATCCAGGGCAGCGACAAGGAATACGGGGCCCGGATAGCCGGGAAGATGGCGGTCCAGCCGTAGCTGAAAGTCAGGGAATATCAGGCAAAAAGAGTGCTGATTCTCTCCAGAGCCTCTTCGCAGTCCGCAGTGGTGACATCCAGATGAGTCACCATGCGAATCTTTTTCGGCCCGAAGGCCACCGCCCACAGGTTGACCTCTTTCATTCTGTCGAGCACGGATTGGGCGGTGTTGCCGCCGGTGGTGTCGGCAATCACAATGTTCGTCTGCACACGGCTCATATCAACCTCGAAAGTGCTCAAGCGATTTAAACCTTCAGCCAGCAGGTTGGCGTTGGCATGATCATCCGCCAGACGAGTGATATTGTGTTTGACGGCGTAGTAACCAGCCGCCGCAATGATGCCCACTTGACGCATGCCG
>JAOUEU010000007.1 GCA_029858555.1 Candidatus Zixiibacteriota bacterium | reverse complement strand
ATCCACAGAGAGGTTCAGCGCGCGGCCCGTCCGCATTTCTCTGCCGGAGACTTTCCAGGCGGCGTCACGTCCGCACAGCCAGTCGATAATGTTGAAAATCGAGCCGGAACATCTTGGCCCGGCCCGTCTGAACCTGCTCATGCGTCACGATACGCTGGTGGCAAGAGTGGTTGTGGACAGCGTGCAGGCTAAAATGCTAATCGAAAGAAACCTGGACACTCTGGTCGAGCAGTTGGCCCGGGCGGACATTAACCTTGAAAAAATAGAAGTAGAAGTAGGCGGCAGCGGCGCCGAAAGCGGCCAGTTTGAGCGCCGGATGCTGTGGTCGCAGCGAAATCGTGCTGCCATCCTGATGCGTGGGAATGAAACAGACGCCGAAAGCGCCATAATTACCCCGAGTATCTATCAGGCTCCCCGGACTTACGTAGGGGAGAGCGGCGTAAACCTCCTGGCGTAGGAGCTACGAATTATGTCTTATATATCACCGATTGCCACCGACCCGAACGGGACTCAGAAGACGGCAGAAAGCATGCGGACTCTGGGGAAGGACGACTTTCTGCAGTTACTGGTCACCAAGATGCAGTATCAGGATCCGCTGGAGCCGATGGACGATGAGGATTTTATCGCCCAGTTGGCCCAGTTTTCTTCCCTGGAGCAGATGAACAACATCGCCAGCGGTCTCGAGGAAGCCAACCAGTTGAGCTTTTTGCAGATGCAGTCGCTCAATAATACCATGGCCGCCGGTATGATCGGCAAGGATGTCAGGGCGGAGTACAATGGCGTCTACGTCGATCAGGGGAACTCGTCAACGATATCATTTACTCTCGACCAGGCTGCAAAAGACGTCCAATTCACTATCCGGAGCACCGACGGCACCGTCGTGGCCGTTCTTAACAAAGAAGATTTGCTTCCGGGAGCGGACACTATTTCCTGGGACGGCAGGGATCGGACGGGTAATCTGGTGGCGGACGGTTACTACACTGTTGAAGCCACCGCTACGGCCGCCTCCGGGGTGACCTTCACGCCAAGCCTGGCTCTGGCCGGTCGCGTGGAATCAGTCGTGTACCGCGACGGCATCGCTTTTTTGAAGGTACAGGGTGTCGAAATTCCAATTTCTGACGTCATCGCTATCGGCGAACCCGGGGCCTTTACGGGCACCGAAGGCGACGACGGGCGCGAGGATGAAGGTTAAGGGCAAGGGCCATGAGCGCAAACAGTAGCGTCAAGATTAACAACTATCAAAGGCCCATCGATCTCATCGAGATCGCCAACCGTGGATTAAAGGCCGTCGGACGCGATAAGATCGAGGGCGAGTCTTTCAAAGACATGTTCTCACGCGAGCTGGCCAGCCAGAGAAACGTGACCTTCTCCAAGCACGCTCAGGAGCGTCTTTACTCGCGTGGCATCGAGCTGTCGGAAGGGCACCTCAATCGCATCGTCGACGCTATTGACAAGGCACAGAGCAAGGGTTCCAGGGATACGCTGATACTCTCGGACAACGCGGCCTTTGTCGTATCGGTCAAGGAGCGTACGGTGGTGACGGTGTTCGATCCTCAGCGTCTGCGCGAAGGAGTTGTCACGGCGATTGATTCGGCCGTGATCATATAGGATGAAAGATGAAAAGCACATACAACAGTAACGTAAAACGGGGTTGGTCTCCATCGCGATGGAGAAACCCTGCCATAATGCATGGAGGGCACTAAACCATGATGGCATCATTGTTCGCAGGTGTATCTGGCTTGAAAAACCACCAGACGAAGATGAACGTGATAGGTAACAACATCGCGAACATCAACACTATTGGTTTCAAAGCAAGCCGGGTGAATTTTCAGGAGGCGCTGGTCCAGACTTTCAGAGGGGCCGGCCGGCCGTCGGCTGTATCCGGCGGCACCAATCCGCTGCAGCTCGGTCTGGGCATGCAGGTAGCGGCTATTGATACCATGTTTCAACAGGGTGGGCTGGAGACAACCGGCCAGATCACCGACCTGGCCATTCAGGGTTCCGGATTTTTCATTCTGGGAGACGCCAACGACAACAAGTTCTACACTAGAGCGGGCGCCTTTGGCTTCGACGCTAACTCCAGCCTGGTGGACCCGGCTACGGGACTTTTTGTGCTGGGTAAGATGGCTGACTCCTCGGGCAACATTCCATCGCTGGCCACTATCGGAACCATCACCCTGCCGTTCGGACAGCAGGACCCGGCCAGAGCCACCGAAGTAGTGACATTGGCCAACAACATTGATGCCTCGGCTACCGACTCCATCGCCCGACTGGTCCACGCCGGCACGTCAAACGTGTTTAATGTTTCCGGCACGGCTCTCAACGGCGTCGGCGGTATTCACACCATTGACATCGTAGGCAACCAGGCGACGCGGGGCACCTTTATCGGCGGCGTGCCCGCTCTCACGCTTGGCACCAGTCTGGGGGCAGGCGGTCTGGGTATCACCGTCTTCGATTTTTCATTGACCATTGACGGCTCACGCACCGAGAATATCACCGGCCTGAGCGGGACCTCGACTGTCGAAGACCTGCTCAATGGCATCAATCAGATCGCCGGAGTGACGGCGACGCTGACGGCGGGTGGCGAGATGCAAATCACGCGGGACAAGGCCGGCTCGGATGCTGTCTATAACTTTCAGTCGAACGACGCGGTGGCCGGCAATATCGTCAACCTCGTATTCGGCGTTGCACCCGGGGCGGGCAATACGTTCGTTTCGGCCGGCGGTAATGACGCCACGTTTGTGGCTACCGATACCTTTGTCCCTTCGCGCGGCAGCGGTCCGGCGGCCGGGCCTGTGACGACGACTCTGGATTTAGTCATTGATGACAATACTGGTCTGGCCACGGGCTTAAGCGGGCTGGGCGAAGGCGGTGTGGAGATCAGCGCCGGTTCGGCCGGCTTGGCGGCCACAACCGTGGGTAACGAACTGGTTATCGAGACCGCCGCCACGACCCATTCAACGTCCATTAACGTGTTTGACTCGCAGGGTGCCAAGCACACCTTTACCATTGAGTTCTTCAAGTCGATAATTGACAACCGGTGGGAATGGAACGCTTCGACCCTGGGTAACGAGACGGTGACTACCGGAGGGAGCGGCTACGTTCTGTTTGATTCGGACGGCTCGCTGAGGAGCTTTGACTACAACGGCGGCGCTACCGCTGTGATCATCGACCCCAATAACGGAGCCGATAACCTCAGCATAACTCTGGACGCGGGCACCCCGGGCAATTTCAACGGTTTGACCGGGTTCGCGTCGGGCAGACACACGGCTTCCATAGTAGCCCAGGATGGCTACGGGTTGGGAATTCTGGAAAAGATTGCCATTGACGAGGCCGGCAACATCTCCGGCATATTCTCCAACGGTGTCACGCGCGTCCTGGCGCAGATACTCCTGGCGGACTTCTCCAACCAGGCCGGACTCAGGAAAGCCGGCAAGTCGATGTATCAGCCGTCGGCCAACTCCGGTGAAGCGGTGGAAGGTGTAGCCGGCTCAACCGTAGCCGCCAGAATATCATCCGGCGCCCTGGAATCGTCGGCTGTCGACATCGCTCAGGAGTTTACCAGCATGATCACGGCCCAGCGCGGTTTCCAGGCGAATGCCCGGATTATCACCACCTCCGACAACATGCTCGATGAACTGGTAAACATAAAGAGATAATTAGATGATAAAAGTCACCCGTTTAAACGATTCCCTGCTGGTCCTCAACGCCGATCTCATTGAGTTCGTCGAGGCCAGTCCCGATACCATTGTTTCGCTGACCACCGGCAAGAAGATAATGGTGAAGGAATCCATCGATGACATCATCGCGAGGGTGGCGGCATTCAAGAGAATGTGCGGTATCCGTGTGCAGCGCGCGGATACCGCCGCAAATCCTGAAGGGGTTTAGCAATGGCCAATGAAGACGAGAAGACGATGATCGAATCGGACGATACCGGCGTTGAAGAGACACCCAAGGCGACCCCGGTCAAAGCGGGGCGCCGACGGCTGTTTCTCTTTGGCGGCGTCGGTTTGGGGGCGGTTGTCATAGGGATCGCTCTGACGGCCTTTGTCATCAAACCGCTGATGTCGGGCTCCGCTGAGGACGACTCGGGACCGACCCGGGTCGCGCAATCCCAGCAGCAGAAAGAGGAAAAGCCCAAGAAAGAACCCAATAAACCGACCGGCGACCGAAAAAGTGGGGGCAAAGACGAATCCTACATCTACTCGATTCAGGACATCGTCATAAACCCGGCCGGAACCGGCGGCTCGCGTTTCCTTTCGGTGTCTTTCGGTTTTGAGCTCGAATCGGCCAAACTGGTCGCCCAATTCGAGGAGCGAGAGCCGATCATCCGGGACGCTCTGATTACGATTCTGTCGTCCAAGACGATTGCTCAGCTGACCGACGCCAAGCAAAAAGAGGTGGTACGTTTCCAGATCAAGAAGCGAATCGGTCAACTCATGAGGACGGACGACCTGGCCGGCGTTTATTACACTGATTTTGTGCTGCAATAAGGATTTCAGAAAGTGGCAAAGATTCTTTCACAGGACGAGATAGACGCCCTCCTGACGACGGTATCGTCGGGTGAGGACCAGCCCGCCGAGGAGAAAAGTAACGGCGATAAGCTGCGCTCGGTGATCACCTATGATTTCAAACATCCCAACCGGGTGTCCAAGGACCAGATCCGGACTCTTGAAAACATGCACGACAACTTCGCCGGCCAATACGCTTCCTCCTTATCGGCCATCCTCAGGACGATTGTCGATGTGGACCTGGTGTCGGTCGACCAGATTACATACTCGGAGTTTATCATGTCGCTGGTCACACCGTCGTGCACCTACACTTTTGCAGCTCCTCCGCTCGACGCGGCCTGCCTGGCTGACTATAATCCTACCCTGACCTTTGCCCTGATAGACCGCATGTTCGGCGGCAACGGGAAAATCCTGGAGACGGAGCGGGAGTTGACCGGTATCGAGAGGTCGGTGATGCTTCGCCTGGCCAATGAGCTGTATCATGATCTCGAGAAATCGTGGGAAAACATAATCAAAATAGAGGTTGAGCAAAAGAGTTTCGAGACTAATCCCCAGTTCATACAGATTGTGCCCCCCGGTGAGACCGTGGTGGTTGTCTCCTTTCAGATCAAACTGTTTCAATCGACGGGGCTATTGACCGTCTGTTATCCGTACGTGGCCCTGGAACCGGTCATCACCAAGCTTTCCGGACAGAACTGGATTGACGCCACTAAGAAAAAGAATCTTGAAGCCGACCGGTCGGTGAACGTGCGGAACCTGCAGTCCGTCTCTGCCGAACTTTCGGCGGTCCTGCTCAACACCGACATTAAGATGAAGGACTTCCTGCAGTTGAAAATCGGTGACATTATCCCCTCGGAGAAAAAGATCAACCAGCCGATGGATATTTTTGTCAACAAACGCAAGAAGTATGTAGCCAAGCCGGGCCTTACCGGTAAGAAGAAATCATTCCAGGTCATCAGGGTTTGCGAAGGCCTTTTAGAGGAGAATTGACATATGACAGACGAAAAAGATCTGCAGCAGGCGAAGGACCGGCAGGAGGAGAATGTCGACCATCAGCAAGGCGATGTCTCCCCCGGGCGAGAAGCTCCGCCCGGCCCCAGGGCAGATCAGTCAAACGAGGCTGCTTTCACTCAGTCCCCGGCGGGCACGCCTACCGGTGCCCGTGAGGCGGCGATAGACAAAGCGCCTTCCGAGCCGGGTCCTTCGGCCGTCGATGCTGCTGACGGGTCGAGTCTTTCCGCCGCGACCGGACAGGATGTGTCGGACGCCGATGCCGAGATGCTGGCGATGCTCGAGGACCTTCCCGAGGAGAGCCCGCAGACCTCCCCCGAGGAGATCAACTTCGGTTCGGCCAGGGCTTCTCGGGCGGAATTTCAGCATCTATCGGAACCGGCCGAGAGGCCGACACCGCGCAATATCGATCTTTTGATGGACGTCAACCTGCCGGTGTCAATCGAACTGGGGCGTACCCGGTTGTCGATCTCGGATATATTGGCGCTGGGGCCCGGGTCAGTGGTCGAACTCAGTAAACTGGCCGGCGAGCCGGTTGATGTCCTCGTCAACTACAAGGCCGTCGCCAAAGGTGAGGTAGTTGTCATCGACGAAAACTTTGGGGTACGCATCACCCAACTGATGACGCCGGAAGAAAGGCTGAGAAGCATTGCCGAACAGCAATAAGGCGAACCGCAGGCGAATTGCGGCCGTGGCCGCCATTCTCGGTCTGGCGTTTATGGGGTTGCTGTTTATAAACACCGACCCGGTGACGGCCGACCGAACGGCGGCGTCCGTCTTGCAGGAAGGCCAGGGGCAGACGGAAGTGACAGAGAGTGACCTTTCGTCGGCGATGGCAACCTCGGCCTTGCCCTCGCTGCTCAAAATGCTCAGTGCCCTGGTAGTCGTTGTCCTGTGCATCTACGTGGGAATATTCCTGCTCAAAAGGACCATGGGGCGGCGCTATGCAGGTAACCGCCGAAACAGCGTGCTGGAAGTGCTGGAGACGACCTACGTCGGTCCCAAAAAGACCGTCTCGCTCATTCGAGTGGCCGACAAGGCGGTACTGGTGGGTATCACGGACGGCGCCATATCGGTGCTGGCCGAGCTGGATGCGAACCAGACCGCCGAGATCACGGCTCGTGAAAATGTCGAAAAGGAAAACTACAGTTTTAGAAGAATGTTAAGCGCCGCTTCACAGAAGATGAGAAGCCTGAGCCTGACACGGAATCGGGCGGCTCTGGCCGGCAGGCATGAGTGAACGGCACGGTCCGAAACATCAGATTCGCGACAGGGACGTTGCGATTTGACTGCAGAAGCATATAGGATATGAAAGCATCAGCCGGTAAAATCTCTCAGGCGCTTGGCGCCATCTTGCTCTTAACTGGGGATCTGGGCGCGCAAACCCTGCCCAAGGTATCCGTGCAGGTCGGTGAAGCCACCGAGCCGGCGGATTTGTCAACAACGCTGCAGATAGTTGTCCTGTTGACCGTCCTGGCGCTGGCGCCGTCGATTATCATAATGGTGACATCGTTCGTGCGCTTCACGGTCGTCTTTTCTTTTCTGCGGCAGGCCATGGGCATTCACCAAATGCCGCCCAACCAGTTGCTTCTGGCGCTGGCACTGATACTGACCTTTTTCGTCATGTCACCCGTCATCAACAAATCATACAACGAGGGCATCAAGCCGTATCTGGACCAACAGATCAGCAAGGAGGAGGCGTTTGACACGGCCGTAGCGCCGTTTCGGAAATTCATGCTGGCTCAGACCAGGGAAAAAGACCTGGCCCTCTTCGTCAACATCGCCAAGATAGAGCAGCCGCAAAACGCCGATGATATTCCCCTGCACGTGCTCGTCCCGGGATTCGTCATCTCCGAGCTGCGCACGGCCTTCCAGATAGCCTTTGTGCTGTTCGTGCCCTTCCTGGTGATAGACATGGTGGTGGCCTCGGTGTTAATGTCGATGGGTATGATGATGCTGCCGCCGATCATCGTATCGCTGCCGTTCAAGATACTGCTTTTCGTGTTGGTTGACGGCTGGTACTTGCTGGTCAAGTCGCTGGTGGAATCATTTCACGTATAGTAAGGGAGTCGAAAAATGACACCGCAGATGGTTGTTTCGATAGGGCGCGAGGCCTTGATTCTGACCGTCATGATTGCCGGACCCATGTTGTTGTTCGGGCTGATCGTCGGCCTGGCTATCTCCATCTTCCAGGCTGTCACCCAGATCAACGAGATGACGCTAACCTTCGTCCCCAAGATTCTCGCCATGGCGCTGGCTTTGTTAATCTTTCTGCCATGGATGATCAATATGGCCACCGATTTTACGCGCCACCTGTTCGAGATGATTCCGCAGCTGGCCGGGTAGGGAAGCAACGATGCTTGCCAAGTGGTCAATTGAACGATTTTCCCACAACGCTGGTAAATTTTTCCTCAGGCCGCTGACCAATCGCGGCGCTCATTCTCGGGGCCTCTTCTAAGGCCTTGTCAGTCAACCCGTTAAGAAATCCTTAGAACTGTTTCATTCTGGCACACGGTTTGAAATAGGTAAAAGTCGATTAACCCTAATTATAGGAATTGGAACGTTGTTCGAATTCATCAACTATACCGCCGACAAACTCCAGTTACTTCTCGTAATCGTTCTGCGTCTGTCCGGGATCTTTCTGATTGCCCCGGTCTGGAGTCATAACTCGTTTCCGAACCTGGTCAAGATCGGCCTGATGATACTGCTGGCGCTGATCCTTGTCAGCGTCCTGCAGCCGGTCGAGTTGCCCGAGGTGCAATCGCTGTGGCAGTTAGCCGGGCTGGCGCTCAAGGAGATAATGGTCGGTTTCGTCATCGGTCTGTTTTTCCAGATCATCTTCTATGGAGTGCAGACAGCCGGCTCGATGATCGGTTACCAGGTCGGTCTGGCTATTGCCACCGAGTTCGATCCGGAAATGGCCGGTCAGGTTTCGCTGCTGGGACGTTTCTGGTTTTTGGTGGCCACCCTGATTTTTATCACCATCAACGGTCACCACCTGGTGATAAGTGCGTTCGTGGACAGCTACCTGGTGATCCCGGCGGGTGGCGTCAGTATGGCCGGCGGCGTCGGCGAGTTGATCATCAAGTACACGGCGTACGTGTTTGTCGTCGCCGTCAAGATTGCCGCGCCGGTGATGATAACTCTCTTTCTGACCGACGTCGCGCTCGGCACGATTGCCAAGACGATGCCGACGATGAACGTCTTCTTCGTCGGATTTCCCATCAAGATTGCCGTGGGGCTGGTCGTGATGGCGATTTCGCTGCCCATGGTGTCCTACGTGCTCGAAAAGTCGGTCGGCTATCTCGACCAGGAATTGAAGCTGATGTTTCTCGCCATGGGGAGGGCCTAAACGCAAATGGCTGATCAGGATTTTCAGGAAAGGACAGAGAAGGCAACAACCCGGCGACGGGAGAAAGCCCGTGAAGAAGGCCGGGTGGCCAAGTCCGTCGAGCTCAACTCAGCAGCTGTGATCGTGCTCGGCTTTCTGACATTGTTCATGCTGGGGCCTTCGCTGGCCGGACAGATAAAGCAAATGATGGCTTACACGATGTCCAACGCGCCGTTCCTGGCCGCCTCTGACCCGACTTTCGCCAAAGTTTTTACCGACAGCATGGCCAAGTTCTTTCTGATTCTGACGCCGGTGTTCGCCGTGATGGTGATCATCGCCGTCGGCATCAACGTGGCTCAGGTCGGATTCAAGATCGCCCCCAAGGCGTTGGAACCGAAGTTCGAAAAACTGGACATCACCAAAGGCCTCAAGCGACTCGTTTCCGTCAAGTCGCTCGTCGACGGCGTCAAGAACAGTCTCAAGCTGCTGGTAATCGGACTGGTGGCGTACAAGGCCATCAGCAGAGATTTTCCGTCCTTCTTCAACCTGCCCGACATGAGTGTCACGGAAGTAGCGGCATCGATGGGTCGACTCTCGCTCTTGCTGGCCTTGAAGATCGGCGCGGTCATCTTCATCATCGCCGTGCTCGACTATCTCTTTCAGCGCTACGACTATGAGAAATCTATCCGCATGTCCAAGAAAGAGTTGAGGGATGAGTACAAGGACACCGAAGGCGACCCGTTGATTAAGTCGCGCACGCGGCAGCTCCAGCGCGAAATGTCACGTCATCGCATGATGCAGGAAATCCCCACGGCCGACGTGGTCATCACCAACCCCACCGAGATAGCGGTGGCCCTGCGCTACGACCAGGAGGAGATGACGGCACCAGTGGTGGTCGCCAAGGGTGAGCGACTGATCGCACAGATGATCAGGGAAATCGCCATAAAGCATAACATCCCCATAGTTGAGGACAAGCCGCTGGCGCGGGCACTTTTCAAGATGTGCGATATCGGCCAGATGGTGCCAGCCAACCTCTACCGGGCCGTGGCCGAAGTACTGGCCTATGTCTATCGCTTGAAAAACAAGGTGGTGAGATAAGATGGCGCCGCTGACGACAAACAGCACCCTTCTGGAAAAACTTTCATCCCGGTCGGACATCGTCCTGGCCGTGGCGGTAGTCGGCATCATCACCGTGCTGGTGATCCCTCTTCCGACCTCCCTGCTGGACTTTGCCCTGGCCTTCAACATTACCTTCTCGCTGGTAGTGTTACTGACCACCCTATATGTCACACATCCGCTGGACCTCTCGGTCTTTCCGGGCATGCTGCTAATCGTGACGCTGATGCGTCTGTCGCTGAACGTGGCTTCGACTCGGCTTATTCTCGGGCAGGCGTATGCCGGTGAGGTCATCAACTCGTTCGGCAATTTCGTGGTCCAGGGCAACTATGTTGTGGGCTTCATCGTCTTCGTCATTCTCGTCATTATCCAGTTTGTGGTCATCACCAAGGGAGCGGGGCGCATCTCTGAAGTCGCCGCCCGGTTCACTCTCGATGCCATGCCCGGCAAGCAGATGGCCATTGACGCCGACCTCAACGCCGGCATTATCGCCGACCAGGAGGCCCGCGAACGCCGGCGGGAGATAGCCCGCGAAGCAGACTTTTACGGTGCCATGGACGGAGCTTCGAAGTTCGTCCGGGGCGACGCGATTGCAGGAATACTGATCACGCTGATAAATATTATCGGTGGTTTTGTCATAGGCCTTGCTGTCAACGGGATGTCTCTGGGAGACGCTTTGCGAACCTATTCGCTCCTGTCGATCGGTGACGGTCTCGTGACGCAGATACCGGCCCTGCTGGTGTCGACGGCGTCCGGCATCATTGTCACGCGGGCGGCTTCAACTTCCCACATGGGCTCCGACCTGACCAACCAGCTCACGCGTCAGCCGCGCGCCATACTGGTGACGGCGGCCGTGCTGTTTCTGTTCGGGCTCGTGCCGGGAATGCCCACCCTGACCTTTATGATGCTGGGTCTGACGGTCGGCGGTATCGGGTACATGACCAAAGAGGCTCATAAGAAAAAGCAACAGGCGGAAGCGGCCGCGGCGCAACGGGCTGCCGCGCACGTGGAACCGGACGAGCGCACCGAGGACCTGCTCAAGGTAGATACGCTCGGTCTCGAGATCGGTTACGGGTTGATCCCGCTGGTGGATGCCAAGCAGGGAGGCGATCTGCTGAACCGCATCGGCACCATTCGCAAGCAGCTGGCCGCCGAGTTGGGCGTCATCGTACCGCCGATACGTATCCGCGACAACGTCCAGCTCCGTCCGAATGAGTACCAGCTGAAAGTGAAGGGCGTGCGCGTGGCCGGCTACGAGTTGATGGTGGATCACGTGCTGGCCATAAATCCGGGCTACGTGGAAGACAAACTTGATGGCTTTGAGACCAAGGAGCCCGCTTTCGAACTTCCCGCAACATGGATAATCCCCAATTTGAGGGAAGTTGCTGAAGCCAAGAACTACACCGTGGTGGAACCCTCGGCGGTCCTGGCCACGCACCTGACCGAGACGATCCGCGCCTCGGCGGCGGAAATACTGACGCGCCAGGATGTCCAGCACCTCATTGACACCCTCAAGGAAGATTTTCCGGCGCTGGTGGAATCGGTGGTACCGGAGGTGGTGCCGCTGGGCAGCCTGCAGAAGGTGCTGCAGTCGCTCCTGAAAGAACGCGTTCCCATCCGTGACCTGGCAACGATTCTCGAGACGGTTTCCGACTATATCGGAGCCACGAGTGAGACGGATGTCCTGGCCGAGTACGCCCGCATGTCGCTGAAGCGACAGATCACGGATCTTTACAAGGACAGGAAAGGGCGTGTCAGTGTCTTCACCTTTGACCCCACTCTGGAACAACAACTGGGCGAGGCTATCCAGAATACCAAGCAGGGGCTCATGCTCGTTCTGGAACCGATCCTGGCAGAAAAGCTCCTGAATAAAATCGGAGAACAAGCCGAGTTAATGCAGGCCGGCGGGCACCTGCCGCTCTGCATTTGCTCACCCAATATAAGGCTTGCCTTGCGGCGCCTGATCGAGGCGTCGCATCCGCAGATGGCCGTTGTCTCGTACAACGAAATTCTGTCGGAGGTGGAGATCGTGTCCACAGGCATGGTGAGGTTGCAAGATGATAATTAAAACGTTTACGGCAGACACGGCGGCGTCAGCCCTCAAAAAGGTCCGCCAGGAGATGGGGGGGGATGCCATCGTCCTCAAGACCCGAGAGATATCCGATCAGGTCGGCGGCCGACGGATGGAAGTCACAGCTTGTCTCGACAAACCGTCGGTGGCCCAGGCCTCGGCGGTGCTGCCCGATCGCACTCGGCAGAAGTCGGAGGCGGCTACTCCGCTGGCGTCTGTTGCGGAGCCGCCCGGCGTGGCACGGATCGAAAGCCGCGACGAAAGCGATCTGCCCGACAGAATCCGCAGGATTGAAGGCATGCTGGAGAAGATGTTCTCGCTCGGCCTGGAGCACACTGTCGAGGGCGAGCGCTACGCGCCTTTTAAAGATATCGGTCGCCGGCTGAAGGAAGCTGATGTTCCTGCGGGATTCCTGGCGTCACTTCTGGCTGCAATGGCCGACGAATGCCATGACGACACCGACTGTCTGACCCTCGCCAGGGAACACCTCGTCAGTCGCCTTTCAGGTATGACGCAGCCCGACCTGAGGTTTCATCCGGGCGATCGTATCCTTTTTATCGGTCCGGCTGGAGCCGGCAAATCCTCGGTCATGGGCAAGGTGGCAGCGCGTTTGGTGGCCCAGCAGAAGCGTACGGTCAAGCTCGTTACCCTTGACGATATCAAAATCGGAGCCATCGACGAGATATGCAGCTATGGCGAACTGCTGGGTATTGAGGTTACCGACCCGTCCCGAGCAGGGCAGGATATACCCGGCGACGACCAGACCATCACGCTCATCGACTCACCGGCGCTGCCTCGTAACAGCGAGAAACTCCAGGCCCTGGCGGTCAGAATTGAACGCGCCCGGCCGACGCACCGTCTGGCGGTTTACTCGGCCCTGACGCGATCCGACGACATGGCCGACTTCGCCCGTTGGATCAAGCCCCTCAGCCCGACCCATATTGCCGTTACCATGACCGACCTTACCAATCGCCTGGGCTCGGTTATTGCCGCTGCCCAGTGCAGTGGCCTGAAAGTCGGCTTCTTTACCGACAGTCCCGGGGGTCTGGGCGATATCCGTGTCCCGGATCCGGACAGGTTGGCGCGGTTGCTGCTACAGGCGGAGGTGAGCCTTGAGTAAATCTGCTCACAAAACAGACGCGGCGGGCAGGCCGATCAGCGGCCGACCGAGAGTGATCTCGTTCCTGTCCGGCAAGGGCGGCGTAGGCAAATCGGTCTTGTCATTCAATGCAGCCACTATTCTGGCCGCGGCAGGCGACCGTAAGGTACTGCTGGTCGACGCCGACTTCACCGCCGGCAACCTGCACATCCTGGCCAACCGCGCCCCCGAACACGGCATCGGTCATTTTATGGGCGGGTGCATGTCGCTGGGGGAAGCCGTAACGAAGGCGGATGACAACCTGGATTTCCTGGCCTCGACCTGGAACGGGCCGGCCGTGGATCAGGCCGACGTCACCGGTTCGGCGACGACGATGAACCGGCTTCGGGAGCAGGGTGCGAAGTATGACTTCATTCTGGTCGACCACGGTTCCGGTATTTCCAGTGCGGCGATAGTCATGGCCCACGGCTCGGACATAAACGTCCTCGTCCTCGTGCCTGAATTGACTTCGATATCCAACTGCTATGGCCTGTTCAAGACCCTGGTTGAAACCAACTCGAACATAGACTGTCGTCTTTTGCTGAACCGGGCCATGATGGTCGAGGAGGCGGAGTACATCCACAACAAGTTCCTGGCACTGACCGAAAAATTCCTGGGGCAGGCTCCGCCGTTCATCGGATACCTGTTCGATGACGACATATACCGCCGGAGTATCGCCTCGCAAAGACCCGTTCTCGAAATCGACCCGAATTCGCAGGCGGTACAGGGACTTAGAGATTTGTGCGCCAAGCTGACGGGGGATCAAAACGGCCCGGCAGGCCGGATAGACATAACCACACAGAGAGAGATAAATAATCACAAGGCTATGGCCGATATAAGGGAATAGCGGACATATGATTAGCACTACTACAGTCGAGCCGAAAAAGCGCGGAAGGAAACCAAAACTGGAGGCCGTGAAAGAAAAGGTGATCACGGCCAGAACCAGAAGAGTCACGAAATGGGAAGTCAGTAAACGGGATTGGTCGCGATACCACAAGTTCCAGACACCGGAGATAAGGCAGAAGCTGCTGAACAAGTACATTCCTCTGGTGCGCAACGTCGCGGCCCGAATGGCCATGAATTTCCCGCGCTCAGTGGAGCTGTCCGATCTGGTAAACACCGGCGTTATCGGGCTCATCGAGGCCTTCGGCAACTTCGACCCGGACCGCGGTGTGAAATTCGAAACGTATGCGGTACCCCGGATCAGGGGCGCCATCCTTGACGAACTCCGGGCGCTGGACTGGGTCCCGCGCTCAACCCGGGCCAAGTCGCGGGAGATCGAACGCAGCTTCGTCAACCTGGAGAACGAGTTGGGTCGCCCGCCCGAAAAAGAGGAGCTGGCCAGGCACATGAAAATCAGCGTCGAAGAACTCTATACCGCTCTGGACGATGTTTCCGGTACCGGTATTCTGTCGCTCGACGAAGTCGTTTACCGCGAGGATGACAACCGTCAGGTGCCGCGCATCGAAACGGTGATTGACCGCTCCGTGCACAGCATCTTGGGAGAGATCGAGAAGGACGAACTGCGCTCCTTCCTGGTGGTCGCTATCGACCGCCTGACCCAGCAGGAAAAACTCGTGGTGGCTCTGTATTACTATGAGGAATTGACCTTGAAGGAGATTGGCGCGGTGATGTCGATCTCGGAATCAAGAGTTTCGCAAATACACACTCGCGCTGTCTTGAAGTTGCGCGGAATGGTCAGGGAGAAGTTCGCCTTGACAGGTTAGCGCGGGTCGCAGAAGAGGAGGCTGGCGGATGGTGGACCCTATTGAAGTACCGGATTATTCATCCAAGCCCCCGACAACTGACAAACTGAAACCGGTTGTAAGATCGGACCCGGAAAAAGATCGGAACGGTTTCTCCAAGGCTCTGAAAGAGAAAATGGAAGAGGAGCTTGAGGAGAAAAAGAGGAAGTCAAAAGACAGGCTGGAAATAGGAGAAGACGACAGTGAACACAAACATGATGCCAGCCAACAGCACCCACCTTCAGACGAGAGCGGCCCGGCCGACGCCGATGAGGCGGCCGACGCGGGTGAGCCCGGCGAACACGTCGATCTGAAGGCATAGTGAAAGGTAAGGTTGAAAATGGATATTTCAATCGAATTACTGACGGATGTGGCCATCAACGCCCTCGGTTATCTCGCGGCCGGAGCTTTTTCGGTAGTCGTTTATCGTTTGTTCCAGGGTGGCAGCCGGGCGGCCGTTCAGCCCCCGGTCGTCGCCGTAGCGGCCGCGCCGGCCGACAACGGTACATCGGATTCCGGCCGGGACAGGCCGGGCGCTCAGTTCGTCAGGCTGGGGAACGAGGGGCGGCAGAAAGACGCTGTGTCGACGGCAGGAGAATGCGGTACCGGCGGCGCACGGCGTGACCGCTCGGAGGTTATTCGACTGGCCCGCGAAATGGTCAGGGCCGGTACGCCGAATCAGCAGATAAAGGACCTTCTGCCCGTCACCGAGGCGGAACTGGCCCTGTTGAGTCATGACCAATAGTTAAACGAATACTGGAGATATAAACATGTCCAATGATAATCCCTTCTTCCTCTCAAAGGTGGAGTGTCCAATCTGCAAGACCATCAACGAGTTTGAAACCGTGCGGGTGGGCGCTTACAAGGAGAGGGGGCGTGAGACCGACTTCGGCCCCAGCGGGATCGAATGGAAAAACCCCAGGTACCAGGCCTACAACCCTCTGGTCTTCTTTACGGCCACCTGTTCCAACTGCTACTACACGCGGGAATTCACCAACAAGTTCAAGGACTGGAAAAGCGATACCACCTTCAAAACCTATCGCCTGAAGACCGTGAAAGAGCGGCACCTGGAGAGGCTGGCCGCGGCCGACTCGGTCATACGGAGGCTTGGCAGCAGTATCGACCTGCACAATTTTCCCAACGAGTCGGCTATCCTCAAGCTGCATCTGGCGGTTCTTGACGAGACCTTCCACGAGCATTGCAGCCGGCTGGACCTTGGTCGATTTTACGTCAGGATCGGTTGGGTCTTCCGCCATCTGAATACCGGTGAGAATCCCAACATTACGTTCCTGACCGGCCTGCTCCTGGAACTGGACAAGAACTTCGAGGTGGTCAAAAATTCGCTGGCTAATTTCAAGGAAAATACCGCCGGTTTCCACCGATACGTAACCGGCCACTTCGATACCGAGGAGATATCCTCTGATTTGAAATCGCAGGTGTTGCCATACCGTGATCGCTTTCAGAGCGCGATGGGCACTCTCGGTGATTCAGTGTTCAGATGCGAGAAGGACATGGGCGATATCAGCAACCTCGTAAGCGAGTACAAGACGCTGGCTTCGGGCGAGGACGGCGGCGGTCTGACTTCATTTGGCAGCCATGCCAGCTTCGCCGAGTTCCTCATCGACCTCAAGAAGAGCTGGGACGGGATTGTCGTCAACGAGCGAGAGGCGCTTCAGAAGGCGGCCCACTATTACAAGGAGGCCTTTACCAACGGCCGCGATATTGCACCCGGCAATCAACAGATTCAGGCGGCCTACCTGATCGCCGAGTTGTCACGCCGTATCGGGGACTACGACAGCGCCAAGCAGTACTTCAACAGCACTATCAAACTTGGTCAGGAGTTCATTTACGAGAACCGCCGCGACCAGTCCCGGACGGCCTTGGCTCGCAAAATCCTGGAGTTGGCCATAGAGCAGGGACGTTCCAATCTGGCGGCCATGAAATCGGCATAGGAGCGAAATGAATCAGACTGTGCAGATCGCTTTACCTCAATCCCGTCAACCGTTGCGAGTGTGGGAAAAAGTCGAAATCGTAATCGGCGACGGGAACGAATGCGGTCGATACCTGGCCAGGATCGAGGATTTCACTGAAGAGGGGCTTATCGTCAGCAACCCGGAGTTTATCGAGGGCGGGACGCGCCTGAGGTCAAGCGCCGAAGTGAGAGTCTTCATCACGAGAAGGGACGCTGTTTACCGATTTTACTCCAGGATAAAAAAAGTGACTATAAGAGGCGAGCAGCTTGTTCTTCTGAGCAAACCCCGGTATCTCAAGCGCGTCCAGAGACGCCAGTTTGTCCGTATTGACCTTCTCCGAGACGTGACTTTTGCCATCATCAAACAACGGCGCGAGGACACCTGCCGCTACGTCCAGCCGCGCTGGCACGACGCCAGAACCAGTAACCTGAGCGGCGGAGGCATGTTCGTGCGCAGCTTGCAGGAGATACCCAAGGACAGTCTGCTGCTGCTCAAGTCGAGGCTGTTCCTCGAAATCGGTCTGCCGGTGACCGTCGCCGGCATCTGCCGCCGCTGCCACCTCGACGGTAAGGTTTACGGTTGTGGCATCGAATTCATTCGCAGTGAATATCTCTCACGGTTTTTCAGCGCCTCGGAATCCAAGAAGCTGCCGGAATCGGTTCAATTTTTTGACCTCACCGCTCAGAACAAGCTGGTCAGGTTCGTTTTTGACCATCAGATCGAAATGAGAAAAAAGGGGTTACTATAGACATGAATAATGCGGACAAGAGCAAATCGCTTGAAAAGACACAAATCGAGTCTTTTAAACTGGACCTTTCCTCTCTGGTCGGTCGTGAGATCACCCTGTACTCGGAACAGTTTCCGGGCAAGCCGCTCAAAAGCAAGATACTGGCGGCCAGCACGAGCTCGATAACCATCGGCCGCAGCGGCAGCGCCGGGCAGGTGGACGATCTGGTGACCAACCAGGGACTCTTCGTGCAATTCGATTACCGGGGGCAGAGGGTTTCGGTGCGAGCCGCACTCAAGAGAACCGGCACGGGAAACTGTCTTCTGGAGTTGGAGGACAAGGTCGTGCCACTGGCGCGCAGGCGATTCAGCCGGCTCGATATCGACACCCGTGTAAACCTGGCCGTGCTGCCCATCACAACTTTCAACCCAACCAAACTCGACCGCCTGCGCTGGGTCGCCACGGACACCAGAAACATCTCCGGCGGCGGCACCGCCGTCGAGTATACCGGCTTTCTCGAGAGCGGCACCAACCTCTTCTTGAATTTGGACATCGAAGAAATCCCGTTCCCGTCGCTCTTGCTGGGGCAGGTTCGCCACTGCCAACGCCAGGAACGGGGTCATTTTCGTATAGGCGTCGAATTCCTCGTAAAAGAGATGCGCGAGAAATGCTTCTCGGTATCGACCATTCAAAGATTACCGTCGGCCGTCTTCCAGTACACGGCCCGAACGCGAGCCGACCTGAACGAGAAAATCACCGCTTTGATTCAGTCAACAGAAAGCAGTCGTTGATAGGAGAGAATCATGAAAGATACATCCAAGCTGAAATTCGTCTCTGACGTAAATGTAGGGCAGAACCGTATCCGGGCGCGCAGACCCTTCAGAGTAGAAGCCGACAACAGCCGCCGCTACATCCGACTGGAGATATCGTCACCCATGTCGCTGAACAAGATCAAGGACGTCTTCGGCCGTTTCTGGCCGGGCGAGAACGCCCCGGTCATCCACGGGACTATTCTGAACATTTCCGCCGGCGGGTTGCTCGTCGAGTGCGACCAGCCCCTCAATGAAGGCGATGTCGTATCCATGAAATTCACTCTGCAGGATGTCGAGGTTCTGGATAATGTTCTGGGTCTGGTGAAACGCTGTGACCCGGAGGACGACTGTTCTCTGGCCGGCATTGAGTTCATCAGTCGCAATCGTCTCGAAGACAAGCTGACATCGGCGGAGATGGAACTGCTCACGGAAAGAGTCGCCAATTTTCATCAGTCAGTGCAAAAAGTGCTGGAAAGGTATCTGTACCATGAGCAATCCGCGTAAGATGCCAAAGCTGACCGGACTGCTGCCGATTCTTGTCGTCGGCCTGGCGATATTACCGGCGGTGCCCGCGGCCGGGCGGACTAACGGTTACGGCATTGTCATTCGCGTGGATGCAGCGCCCCTGGCCTGGAGCGAATCCAAACTCGAGACCAAGTTACAGAAATACCTTACCCGGATGCCTAATATTCGCGCCCTGCCGCACGGCCGTCAGGCCGGGCCCATGCCTGCCTTTCCGGAGGACACGTTCAATCTCGACAGCCTCGTTGACTGGGGCCTGGAAACCGGACAGGATTACCTGATGCTGGTGATGGTGGGCAGTGAACGACTCGAGCGCCGCAAAACGTTCAACGTGCCGCTCGTATTTCACCGGTACGAGACCGTCGGTGTTATTGAGGGCGAACTGCGTTTCGTTGATCTGCGCAAAGGCAAGCTGCTTATAGCCGAACCCTTTGAGGTAAACCAGAAGGGCAAACGGATTTTTCAGGCGGCTATGGACGACGACGTGAACGATCCCAGCATTCACCTCACGGCCTCGCAGAAAATCAGGTTCTTCGACAGCCTCGAAGACAAACTGGCCAGACGTCTGGCGGATAAAATCACCAGGTACACGCGGGGTCGCTGAGGGTGGGCACTGTCGGCAAAATAAACCGTCAGCACCGCGACCGGTCATCCCCGTGGGAGACAATAACGCTGGTGTGCGAGTTGGCCGCCCTCTGTCGTAGCCGACCGGCCAGTCGGGAAACCTTTGAACTGGTACTCCAGAAAATACGACGAATTGTCCCCCACGACGCGGCGACTCTTTATCTGCTTAACAGGCGGAACGATAAACTGGAAGAAGCAGCGACCGTCGGTGGCAGGGTGGAGCCGGTCAGCTTTATCAGAATGGGTAAAGGCGATGGACTCACCGGCTGGACGGCTGAAAACCAGAAACCGGTGCTGATATCCGGCCGGTCGGCCGCCGGTTCCGACCGCTCCGAAGGTGAGTACGCCACGTTTCTGTCGGTGCCGCTGGTCACCCGTGACGCCGTCCGGGGCGTCCTTAACCTGGGAAACGTCAGAGAACAGGCCTACGATCAGCATGATGTCTCTTTAATGATATTAACGGCCGACCAACTGGCCGTGGCGGTGGAGAGCATGAGCTGTCAGAGCGAACTCGATGACCTCAACGCGCAGATGGCCCAGGCTCAACTGAAATTGGAGCAGGCCGGCAAAAGCCGGGAGAGTCTCAACAAAATGAAAGAGGTGGCCCGCTTGGCCGCCAGCATCAATCATGAGATAAACAACCCGCTTTCCGTGATTATCGGCAACGTGCAATGTCTTCTCCTTGAGAAGGTTGCCGCCAACCAGAAAGCGCTGTCAAGATTGCGACGAATTGAAGAGGCGGCCGTCAGAGTGGGCCAGGTCAATCGCAAGCTGATAGAAATACACTCCCTTGCGAATATCCTGGTCGGTGACAATGAGGACCAACCGGCGGTCGTGTGAAACATATGGATGCACAGATGTACACAGATGTGAACCCGCAGGTAAAAGGACTGCTCAGCAGTGAGATGCAAAAGGGCCTGGACGCGCTGTGCCTTGGTCTGTTCCGCATCAATCAGGATGGCTACATAGACGAATTTAATGATACGGCCGGCGAAATCCTCGGAGTGGACGAGTATACCGCATGGGAAGACCTTCATGTTATCAGGGTCGACCGGTTTCTTGGGATCGGCCTCGCGGACAAGATCGCGGTCATGTTCGAGAATGGAGAAAGCTTTGTCCGCGCCGGTGTGAGTTGCACAAACAGCCGTGGTCGCTTTATGGTCCTGAACATATGTTGTGTTCCGGCCGGCGGGGACAAGGCGGAGATTCTAGGTATAGTCGCGGACCTGGGTGGGTGTGAAGACCGCCTGAAAAGCCCGTCATCGCCATTCGCCGAGTTGAGGATACTGACCGAAGTGTCGGCAGCCCTGTCCTCGTCGTACGAATTGGACCAGGTGCTGAAAGTCATTCTGACAGCTGCGACGGCCTCGCAGGGTCTGGGTTTCAACCGCGCTTTCCTGTTATGGTACGACAGCAGTGGCAACTGCCTCCACGGTCACCTGGCCGTGGGACCGTCCAGCGCCGAGGAGGCGGACCGGATCTGGAGGAACCTGGATTCGATGCAGTTGACGTTGAGCGAGCTTTTAAACAGCTATGAGGGTGCGGCCGACCACCGCAATGACGCTCTTACAGAATTGATTGCCGATCTTCAGTTCGACCTGGGCGGCGATTCCATCATCGCTGAGGTCTGTGAGGCCGGTTCCTGGGTAAACTTGGAACGCCGGCGCGATGTCGACGGTGCCACCGGGCAATTTCTGGCCCGCCTGGGTACGAACCGCGTGGTCCTGGTGCCGTTGAAAAGCAAGGGAAAACTGCTGGGTTTGCTGGCCGCCGATAACTTCATAACCAATCGGCAGATTTCCGATGACTCGGCCCAACTGCTGCAACTTCTGGCCAACCAGGCCGCGGTGGCCATGGAGAAGGCCCGGCTTTATGACGAACAAAGAGAACGAGCGGCCGAACTGGAGCGCATCAACGCCCTTCTCGCCGAATCCCAGGATCAGATAATTCGGATTGAGAAAATGTCGATCATCGGTCAGCTGACGTCGGTCATAGCTCACGAGTTGCGAAACCCTCTGACCATAATCGGGGGCTTTGCGAATCTTATGCTGAAATCGGATATAACCGACGATACCCGCGAATATCTCAACATAATTGCCAGCGAAACCAAGCGCACGGAATCTGTCCTGGACCATGTGCTGGATTTCCACAAGGCCAGTCAGCGCGAGAATGGAATACTCGATTTCTCCGACCTGGTCGAAAAGAATCTCGGGCTGTTTTTGGGAAGACGGCATCGCTCCAATATCCGGATGGCCCTTTTCCGTTCCGGTGAGCCCTTGCCCGTATACGGCAATCGGGACCAGTTGTCGCACGCCGTTTACCAGATGTTCATGCTGGTCGGCGAGGAACTCATTCCTCCCGGCGCGGCCGAAGTGCGGACGGAATCTCGTGCCGGCATGGCCGTTATGGTGATCACCTTTGACTGCGGCAGCGGTGTCCGAGAACGGCTGGTAAGGACGCTTAAACAAGTGTTCACCGACACCAAAGCATCCCAGCGGCTGGTGATTATGGTGGCCGGCGAGACGATCAAGCACCATGGCGGCAATTACGGCATCGCCACCAACGGCGGCGTAATGCCTTCGATCTATATGGAACTTCCGCTGGTCAAGGAGGCAACTGATGGCTAATCGGATACTGGTGGTAGACGACGACGACCGGATACGACTGTTGTACCAGAAGGAACTGAGCCAATCCGGTTACCGGGTGGAGACGGCGGCGACGGGCCGCGAGGCCATCGAGAAGACCAGCGCCGACGCGTTTGACCTGGCGGTGCTCGACATTGAGATGCCTGACTTGTCCGGCCTTGAAGTTCTCAGCAGAATGCGCGAACAGGCCCCCCTGATGTCGGTGATTTTGAACTCGGCTTACAGCACCTACAAGTCGGACTTTCAGTCCTGGCTGGCTGATGCCTACATCGTCAAGTCTTCCGACCTGGAGCCGTTAAAGGCGAAGATCAAAGAACTGCTGGAGCGATCATGACGACTAACGCCGAACGAAGACGGGAACTCATTCTGATCGACCAGGTGGACGCCCTGAATGAAGAGGTGAAAACCCTGGCGCTCAACCTGGCCATCTATCTGGCCAGGAACAAGAGTCGCTCCGACGACCTGAGTCGGCTGGAGCCGGATTTCATCCGGCTTGTTAACGGTACCGTCAAGATTGTTCAGGACCTGGCGGTGATTATCAATGCCGCCAGGAACATGGAAAAAATGGCGTGGGATGTTGCGACGAAAAAGGTCGGCGAGGACCTGCTGGAGATGAAACTACGGTCGATCCTGGACCAGTGCCGTCGCGTAATGCAGACGCTCACACGGGCCGGTGGGGTAAGCTGACAGCCTCCGCCTGCCGGCGGGGCGGGACGGGTTCGTCATGAGTGCAGAAAAGAGCCTTAGCGGTCGATATAATGTAGGAGCCGGGGATCCGCATGGCGGATTTCGGAACCGGGTAAGGTGCATTCCGGAACGGCCTGGTAAGTCGAGGCCGTGAACAGGAGCAAAGAACGAATCTGCCATAGAGTCGCGAAATACAGATGCAGGACGATATAAACCAGAACCCGTTTGTTCAGGTCTTGAACAGGCAATGCCAAAGGTAAGAGCCTATGTCGTCAGAAAATATCACAAAGCTGACCCGGGCCGTTCAGAAACGCGGGCAACCGTTTCGGGTACTTGTCGTCGACGACGAGAAATGGGTGCGCGAGGTGTTCCAGGATTTCTGCAAGGTGACTGATGCTTTTGAAGTGGATCAGGCCAGGAATGGGGCCGAAGCCGTGGAGAAGATACGCCAATCACGTTATGACCTGGTGACCCTCGACTTGATCATGCCGGAGATGTCCGGGCTGGAGGTGCTGTCGGCCATCCAGGATGTCTCGCCGCATGTTCCGGTAATGGTCATAACCGGCAACGCCACTGAAAAGCTCGTGAACGAAGCCGGAGTCATGGGAGCATGCCGGGTGCTGTACAAACCGGTGATGCTGGAACATTTCCTCAGCGAGATCACGTCGGCTCTCGTGCGGGATTAGAGTGGATCCGGTCTGCCTGAGAGTTGAGCGTCTTTGCCCTTGCTGAGCGCGGAGCTGGGATATGAAAAACGACATCGCCATCCTGGTCGTCGACGACGAAGAAATGATGAGAGACCTTCTGGACAAAATCCTTTCCCGTGAGGGCTACCGGATCAAAACCGCCCGAGACGGGATCGAGGCTCTGGAAGTGCTGGAATCCGAGCCCATGGACCTGGTCATATCCGACGTAAAAATGCCGCGGATGGGTGGGTTTGAGCTTCTGAAGGAAATCCGGAGCCGGCATCCGCAGACCGGAGTCATAATAATGACCGCTTACGGCGATAGTCATACCGTCAAGGATGCTCTTTTGCTCGGTGCCGACGAATATGTCACGAAGCCTTTCAAGAGTCATGAAATATCTTTAGTGGTGGAACGGGCCTACTGGAGAATCCTTTCTAACGCCAACCGGATGGATCGACCGCATCGATAGGGGATTGTAAATGACCGAAGCCGGCGCAAAAACTCAGGAATCCGCGACCAGGCAGCGCGTTCGAGTAACTACAACCAAAGACAACCTGAGTGCCTTCATGACCCTGACCCGCACCGAACCCCACGAGGCGGATATCTCTCTGGAGGAGGTGGCGGCGGCCCTGCAGAAGGCCGGCGTCGTGTTCGGCATTGACCACGCCGCTATTGAGAAGGCCCTGGCGGAGAATGCCTGGGCTGCCCCCATCAAGGTGGCCCGGGGCGTGCCCCCCCAGAGAGGTAAAGATGCCACCGTCGAATACCTCTTTGACACCGAACATGAAATCCGCCCGCGCGAGGACAAGGACGGACGGATTGACTATCGGGACATGAATTTCATTCAGAACGTCACAAAGGGGTCGGTCCTGGCCAGAAAAACTCCGCCTGCGCCCGGTGTCCACGGCAAGGGCGTCAACGGCAAGGATATCCCGGCGGCCCGAGGAAGAGATTTTTCATTCAAGTACGGCGAGAACACCAAAGAATCCGCAGACGGCCTCGAGCAGATAGCCAGTGTCGATGGCGCCATCGTTTTCAGTCACGGCTATATTGCTGTCAAGGACGTCGCCATCATCAGCGGTGATGTCGATTTCAGTGTCGGCAATATTGACAGCGTCGGCTCGGTTCGGGTCACCGGTGATGTCCGGGCCGGATTTACCGTCAAGGCCGGCGGGAACATCGAAATCCTCGGCAGTATCGAAAACTGCAATATCGAGGCCAAAGGCGATGTGGTCGTCAAGGGCGGTTGCCGAAGCGGCGACGAGGGCTACATAAAGGCCGGCGGCAACGTCATAATCAAATATGCCGTGGGGCAGTATATCGAGGCCGGACGCGACATCATAGTCGGCGGAGAGTTGATTAACTGCAAGGTCACGGCCCGAGAACGAGTGTGGGTAAAGGGCCGACGGGGGAAAATTGTGGGCGGCGAGGTTAATGCGGGCAAGGAGATCAGAGCCACCATTCTCGGTTCCGACGCCGGCACCTTTACCGTCGTAGCCGTGGCTTATGAAGAAGAGTTGATGAAGAATTATCGAAAGACGCTGCGGGAAATACGCCGCCTTGAGACCGACGGTGTGCGCGTAAAAGAAAGTCTGGTCGCCCTGTATAAGCTGCAAATGGACGGCAAGCTGGAGCCGGGCAGAGAGGCCGCCCTGCAGAAACTGCAGGATTTTCAGAAAAATTTACCCGGCGCTCTGGAAAGTCTGAACAAGACTAGAAGCTGCCTTGAAGAGAAAATGAGCGAGTTTCGAGATGCCCGCATTGTCGCCGAAGGTATGGTGTATCCGGGCGTTCGCGTCCACTTCGGGATCATTTACCGCGACATAAGCGAGGAAATCAAGACCCGTAAGCTGGTTCTGGAAGGCAGTCAGATTGTCCTTGCGGAATGGCGCCCCGGCGAAGATTGACCAAGCACACAGTAAAAAATCCTTGATAACTGTATCCGATTCGAATATATTCCCGGTGAGATTTGATATGCCTGACGGAGAGGTGGCCGAGAGGCTGAAGGCGGCGGATTGCTAATCCGTTATAGGGCGAATAGTTCTATCCAGGGTTCGAATCCCTGCCTCTCCGCATATGCCGGCCGAAAGGATTTCGGTGTCAGGCAGGATGCCAGTGAGATAACGGGTCTCCGGTATTACGGCGTGCTGGCAAGTGCGGTAGCGGCGGACACCTCCGAAGGCTGTGCTTGGGGGTTACCCAGGAGTTCTGAAATGCGGGGAGGGAGGCTTGGGGTTACGAAGAAACCGTAATTGGTGCGAATAAGAACGAGGGACTGGGCGAGTTTCCCTTGGTAGTTCCCTATCCCCCTCTACTTTGGGCTCGCCCCGCCCTCTTTAAATTTCATTCCCCCCTCCATCTTGAGCACGCCGAACCGCGATTCTCTACAATATCCTGCAATTCACTGCCAAACCGCGGCAGTGGAGATCATAAAATCTTTACAAAGTTGTTCAGCAATTTTCCATTTTTGAGTATATTGCATTAGAGGCAGGGATGTTGCCAGGTGTAGTTCTGACGGAGCGGTTTTCAGAGGCACAGTTGTCACAGCGTATACGCTATCATGGCTAAACCGTCGACAAAAAAGTTCAAACTCGAAAAATTATTGTCGGACAATGAATTATGCCAATCATGGCAGGCCATAAGGCTCGCCTCCGGAGACAAGTGTTTCTTGAAAACGCTCAATCGAGAGTCATCGCTCGGCGCTTACACCGCAAGATCGATCCTCGATAACTCTTTCCGATGCCAGCAGATGTTGAAAAGCCGTAAGGTATTGTCTGCCAGAGAAAAGCACATCGAGGACGGCAATCTGTATATCGAGTATCCTTTTCTTGATGACGGAATCTGGCAGCCAATAACTCCCGTTAAATTCTGGGCTCATTTCCCCGCGACGCTCCTGCAGATGTGTCTGGTGATTGACTATCTGCACACTCTGGATCTGGTTCACTGTGATCTCAAGCTCAGTAATTTCATGATTAACCTGCAGGATAAGGAACCCACGATAATCCTGGTGGACCTGGATTTTCTGGTCAGGACCGGGTCTTCTCTTCAGGCCAAAGTCCTGGGTACACCCGATCACATTGCCCCGGAAATATTCGCCAATGAGCTAGTGACGCCGCAGGTGGATGTTTTCTCCATGGGTAAGACTCTCGAGAAGTGCGTTGAGTCTGGCCAATCGCTGCCCGGTTCGCCTGCTTCACAAGCCATGCTGAGCAAGGTCAAAATGCTCGCAGAGGACCTGACTCGGCGCGAAGCTCTGCTTCGCCCCCGCGTTCTCTTGGATGCTCTGGCTCGAAGAGAAATTATCGATATGGCAGCTTTACAGGCAGCCAACAAGACCCTGTTGACCATGCTGCTGCTGGCCAGACTGAGAGAAAGCAGGGCAGGCAAGGGGAGAAAACGCAAAAGTCTGAAGAAAACGTTCCTGGAGCAGAATAAGGTCCTGGGTTTGGGCGAGGAATTGACCAGCGAGCTGGCGCGGGTGGCACAAATCGACAGTCCCAAGGCCTACCGGGTCATGAGGGACCTTGTCCGGGACGCGACTCTCGAAAGATATGGGGATTACTGGCATTTCATGCTAGGTGACGAGCAGTTGCAGTCGGCTTACGCCGCGCTGGAGGATTCCGCGCCCCCGGCAGTTGTTCGGGAGACCGTCGAGCCGCTGGAGCACTGTCTGGCACGGGTCGCGAGTTATCGAAAAGCCGAATGCTATCAGAAGGCATTCCTGTGCCTCAAGGGTTTTGCCGAGGATGAAGACAGGCTGACTGCCTTACGTGTGCCTTCGCGTATATCCCTGCTGCAAGAGTTAGGGGACCTGGCCGTAATTCTGAACAGGTCCCGGGACGCCGCCCTTTATTATGACACCGCGCTGGAGTTGTCGGGCTCGCCTGAACAGACTGACTTGAAACTCGTCTATGAACGGGCGACTCTGGCACACACTCTGGGCCAGATCGACCGGGCCATGGAACTCGCCAGGCAGGGAGCTACCGAGGCGGGACGTCGTGGCGACAGGGCCGGCGAATTGAGTTTCCGGCGACTTGAGGCCTGGGCGCTCGGTTCGCAAGGTAAATATCGAGAGGCCGAAAGGCTGCTTGATTCGATCCGGGATACGGCGGTTGATTTGAATCTCGATGAGTTGATCATCAGGATTCTCTACACTTACGGAATCCTGGAGTGGAAACGAGGCGATTTCAGGCAGGCGGAGAAACGCCTTCTGGCCAGCTTTGAAAAGGCGGCCGGTTGTGATCTTTTGGGGAAATCGATCTCGACAATCTTCAGCCTTTGCCTTCTCTACCTAGAACTCGCTGATTACAGGAAATCGGTCAAGTACGGCAAACTCGCGATACAGAACCTGCAGGAAGCCCGTGACAGGTCCAAGCTGCCGTTGATTTTTGCCAACCTCTCGAACAGTTACACGCGTCTGGCAGAATACGCCAAGGCCGAGTACTGGCTGCAAAGATCGCTAACCTCGGAATCCCAGGCGCACAAGCGAAATAATCTGATAGTCTACTTTTTGTCCAACGGCTTCCTGAAAAGCAACGAAGGTGACTTGCAGTCGGCCCGGCGGATTCTCTTCAAGGCTCTGGAGTCTCTTTTCCCCGGGGTACCGGAGAAAGTGACCGGCAAAGTGTACCACAATCTGGCGGAAATCGCTCTTTACCAGGGTCAGTCTGTGTCCTGCGAGGAGTACCTTAAGGCCGCGGCGGAGAAATTTCGGGCCTGCGATGACAAATCATCTCTGGCCGAGCTCGAGTTCATTGGCACTCTTAACAGTTTGTATCAAGGTCGCCCTCAAGAGATTCAGATATTGTTACCGCAACTCGGCACCCTGATCGATTATGGGTGTCGCTACTACGCCTCTCTGTGCCTGTTTCATATTCTGGTCAACGCCGGCCCGAAAGATTCGGCGCGGGCGCTCGGAGTCGCGGAATCGTTGCAGCCCTTGTTTGAAAGAGGCGAGGCGCCCTTGTTCGAGGCCGTTCATGGTCTGGCCAGGATAGTGCGCCGGCCAGCCGAGAAGCTGGAAAACATAGGTATTCTCAAATCTGCTTACAGGATTCTGGATAAATCCGGCGCCATGTTTCTGGCGACGATCGTCTACAGGCGAGTGGCCGAACGTTATCGCGAGGACGCCAAGGAGAAGCTCGCCAAGAAGTTCCTGCTCCAGGCGGAGAAGCTGGCCAAAACCCTGAAAAACGAGGCTATGGAACGATCATTGTCGGAGCAGGTGGCGAGTCTGGCCGACCACGGTGGTAAACAAACGAGAATGATCGACCTCATCTTTAGAATCTCCGAGGTATTCAAGAACATTCGGGACTATGATAAGTCACTTACGAGAGTCGTCGAGTTTGCCGTGGATCAGACGGGTGCGGAACGCGGCGTTCTCCTCCTGAAAAACCAGCAGTCTTCGGAGTTGCGCGTACGGGCTTTCGTCAACTGCGATGAGGACAGCCTGCGGGATGTTGCCGACTTCAGTTCCACCATTCCTCAGGAGGTGGTCAAAGACCCCAGGCCGGTCGTTATCGATAACGCTCTGACCAACGCCCGGACCAAGGGATATAAAAGCATAGTCGTACATAACATCCTGTCGGTTATTTGCACACCCATCGTGTTCGACGGAAAGCTGCTGGGGATTCTCTATCTCGATCACCACACGATTCCGGCACTGTTTGACAGGGATGACGTCACTTACATCAGCTCCACCGCCAATTTCATTGCCGTCATGCTGACCACCATTCAGGAGTACCGCGATATCAGTCTGGTCAATCGGCAGTTGATCGAAGATGCCACCGATCTCGGGGACAACCTCTCCTTTATCACGAATGACTCCTCGATGCGGGAATTGCTCAGCAAGCTGCCGGAGATCGCACGGACGAACACACCCATTCTTATTATGGGTGAGAGCGGCACCGGCAAAGAGATTCTGTGTCAGATGATTCATAACCTGAGCCTTCGCTCCAAGAAACCTCTTATAAAACTGAATTGTTCGGCCATCGCCGAGGGGCTGATTGAAAGCGAGTTGTTTGGCGTGGCGCAGAACGTGGCAACCGGCGTGGCTGAAAGAGACGGCAAGTTCTCTGCCGCCGATGGCGGCACGCTTTTCCTTGACGAAATCGGCGACATGCCCCTGCACGTGCAATCCAAGGTACTTCGGGTTCTGGACCTACAGGAGTTCGAAAAGGTTGGCAGCAACAAGACCATTTACAGTGATACCCGGTTCATTTATGCCACCAACAAGGACTTGCATCGTCTCATCAGGGAAGAGAAGTTCCGCGAAGACCTCTATTACCGCATCAACACTATCATAATAGAAGTCCCCCCTCTGAGAGAGCGTCGCGACGACATCCCGCTTTTGATAGAACATTTCATAAGCATATATGCGTCGCCCTCAGGTAATGCGCCCGTCTTCACGCCCGAAGTTCAGAAAGCTCTTGTGTTCTACAGCTGGCCCGGGAACGTCCGAGAACTCAAGAACTTCGTGGAGCGCTGCTGCATCCTGTATCCCGGCGAACGCATAAATGTCTCGGGGCTGCCGGCCGAATTCCAGCAGGCCGGGCGAGACAACCCACAATCCAAACAGGCCGGTGAAACCTACGAAAAGCAGACTATCCGAGACGCTCTGATAAAACAAAACTGGGTTCAATTACGAGCGGCCCGGTCTCTCAATATGCCTTTGAGCACGCTTCGTCGGAAAATCAAGCGTTACAATATAAGCCGCGACATGTAGGCCCTGCAATTTGCCACTTTGCCGTTTTTCGGCAAACCCGCCGTCATTCTTTCTGTTTGTATATCAACAAGTTAAGGTCTGTTGCGAATTTGCCGGTAACTTGAGCGGCAAATCAGGGGGGTATCCCGGCTCAGACATTTTACTGTAATTGTCTATATAGCAATGAGTTAATCCGACACCACGGCTGCAGTTAATCATGGCATCCTTTTTGTTTGAACTCGCCTGCGTTACAAACACCCATGGAAGCGTAGGAGGTAATTATGACAAAAAGAGCCCTGTTAACTACCATGATTGGATACTGCTTGGCTCTGCTGCTGCTTGGCCTGGTAGGTGGAATCCTGGCACCGACGGCGGCCTTTGCGGACGGGAGCAGCACCGACCCACCGGCAGACTCGACACCGGAAGGCACCAGTCAGGCCCCGTATGCAGATTCCGGCGAAAGCATAGCCATAATTGATTTTCTGCTCGCCGCCTGGGCCATGACTCTATAAGGCTCCGCGGGGAGGAGTAAGGAGGAGGTGAATCCCGAATAGCGGCATGAGCAAACTAGATAGAATATTGTTGCTGGTCAACCTGCTCAATCATCGTCAGTCAGCCACCCTTGAGACGATCAAGGCAGCTTGCAGAATACCGGAACGGACGGCCTATCGGTATCTCAATGTCATCTCTGAGGCCAACATTCCGGTTTTTTTCGACCGTAAGCATCGCGCTTATCGCCTGAACAGCCAGGATCGAGGGAGCGTTGATGATCTGACGGTTGAGGAATCGGTGTTGATTGTCAGCGCTTTGAAAATGCTGGCAGGCAGACTTAACGACGAGTACAGAGCGGAAATTGAGCAGCTCATCGGAAGGGTCATCGTGCGGCAATCCTTTCCGATCGAGGAGATATTGAAAACCTTTGAACACGAACTGGACGATCTGGCCAGGTCCGCCGACTGCTCGGATCTGATAACGTCCATTCTGATCAACGCGGCGATCATGTGTGACAAGAAGGTCAGCCTGGTGACCAGCGATAACGGCTCAACGAAAAGGTTCGTCGAGATAAAAAGTCCCTCTCTGTGGTTTAAAAAGAGCTGGAAGCTGGCGGAAAAGAGACACGATGACGCCCGGGAGGCATCCATCGCGGGCATCAAGAAAGTGTCTGTCCTGGGCTGATGCCTTCCACGGACGGCCTTGGTCCCGGCGGCGGTTTTTCGGCTGCCGAGGCGCGAAGCGGCTGCGGGCTCGTGTGCTGGCCGTTTCCCTGATGGCAATGCCGCCACACCGTGGCTGGACATAAGAGTATTCTTGGGGAGGACACCTGCCGGGCGGCAGTATGTGAAGTGCGCCGTGGGCAAGGAGGAACCGGCAGGTAAGGCGAACAAGAAACGATGGGGTACGGTATGCACTTTGATGCTGGACGTGTTGATGCACTCAAATCCTGCCAGATCGGCGAGGCAGGCTGGATTCCCCCTTTGCCCGATCTCCGCGATTTCAGTTCGGACGAACCGGAGATTCGCGCTATGGCCGCTGTGCTTGGCATCGGGTCCGATCCCGAGGTTCTCGGAATGCCGTCAAGAACTGATCTGCGCAGATGGTTCTCACCGGCTGGCGATCAGCAAGGTCTTCGGTCCTGCGCGGCCCATGCCGCCGTCAGCGTAATCGAGTATTCGGAAAACCGGGCTTTCGGCCGAGAGATGAACGGTTCCCGCCTGTTTGTTTACAAAACCGCCCGTGGCCTGATGGGTATGGACGGAGACACCGGCGCCTGGTTGCGAAAGACGTTACGAGCCCTCGCCTTGCTTGGTGTGCCGCCCGAAACGCGATGGCCGTACGTTGTAAAGGATTTTGACAAAGAGCCGCCTGCTTCAGTGTACAGCGCCACCGAAATCCTGACCGGTCTGCGGTATTTTCGTCACGATCCCTCAGCCTGTCACCGGTCGCCCGAACAGGTACTGGGATCGGTCAAAACCTTTCTGGCGGCCGGCATACCATCGGTATTCGGCTTCTTCTGTTTCCCGTCCATAAACCGCGCGGGTGACGGGGGAAAGGTGCCCTTTCCCGGACCTGGGGAGAAAGCGTCCTGGGGACAGGCCGTGGTGGCGGCTGGTTATGATGATGCGCTGGAGATAGAGCACGACTCCGGCGGTGAAAGCTCCAAAGGAGCCCTTCTTATCCGCAATTCCTGGGGTGAGGGCTGGGGCGAACGGGGTTACGGCTGGCTGCCGTACGATTACGTGCTTTGCCGACTGGCCGGCGATTTCTGGTCCGTGCTGCGTCCACAATGGATCGAGAGCGGCAATTTCGGATTGATGCTTTGACCGGAACGTTGACCGGGCACGTTCTTTGAGGCCGGGCTGTGGTCGGCAAAACCGGCTAGCGGGGCTCGGGCCGCCTCGGGATTTGTCCGGGCTTTTGTGCAGCGACTTTTTTCGAGCATTAGTCCTTGCTGTTTTGGCGACGCTCCTTTAGATTACGGCAGGACAATCGCAACCATTTGCTCATCGCCCGATAGAATGTGTCAGTTCAGCTTTAATCCTTACTGCGAGCTGCACCCGGACTGGGAGACGGTCAGTCTCAATACTTTCGGCAGCGACGACATCTTTCCCTTTCACAAATCCCTGGACGTATATCAACCGACGCCTCTCAGGAGTCTTGGGTCACTCGCCTCCGCCATCGGTGTCGGCGAAATTCTGGTCAAAGATGAATCGTTGCGGTTCGGCTTGAAGGCCTTCAAAGCCCTGGGAGCTTCCTATGCTATCCACCGCTTCATCAAGAGCAGAGTCGAAGCAGAGACTGGTCGGCGACTCTCGATTCCGGAGTTTCTCGACACAGCCGGCAGCGGGGACTGCGGGTCTTACACATTTTGTACCGCCACCGACGGCAATCATGGGCGCGGCGTCGCCTGGACGGCGCGTTGGCTGAACCAGCGGGCGGTGATATATATGCCTCGGAACAGTTCTCAGGCGAGAATCGACGGCATACGAAGTGAAGGCGCCGAGGTGGTGGTAGTGGACGGCACCTACGATCAAGCGGTTACGAAAGCGGCTTCTGATGCCCGTCGAAACGGCTGGGTCATAATATCCGATACTTCCTACCCGGGCAATATGGGCATCCCTTCGTGGATTATGGCCGGCTACACGACGATATTCAGAGAAATCGACGACATCTTGGGCGACCAAAGCCCGTCGGCCTTTGATACCGTGTTTATCCAGGTCGGCGTGGGTGCGCTGGCCGCCGCCGCGGCATGGTATTACACGGTTCATCGTCGGAACAGAAGGCCCCGGCTCATCTCGGTTGAACCGCTTGCCGCAGATTGCCTCCTGGAGTCGATTCGATTCGGATGCGGTGATACGCGTACCAGTCGCGGTGACCAGGATTCGATGATGGCCGGCCTGAATTGCGGCACGCCGTCGATACTGGCCTGGGAGTATGTCAAGCGGGGGATGGATTTCTTTATGGCGATTCCGGACGACTACTCACGGCGAGCCATGAGGCTGTTTTACCATCCATGCGGTGATGATCCCCGGCTGGTTTCAGGGGAATCGGGAGCGGCCGGCCTGGCCGGACTCCTGGCCCTGATGGAGAGCGACAAGATGAGTTCTGCCCGTGAGCAACTGGATCTTGGGCCCCGGTCATCGGTTCTGCTGATCAACACCGAGGGCGACACCGATCCGGTCAACTTCAGAAACGTCGTCACTACAGACGCCTGAGTCGACACCGTGTCGGATTATTACTCGGAGAAACTCTCATCAAAGCGGCTGCGCCGCGTTTATGAAATTGCACCTCCCCGCGTGCAGCAATACCTGCAGGCGGAAATCCGATTCCTCACCGAGAGGCTATTACCTTCTCATTCCGTGCTGGAGCTCGGCTGCGGATATGGACGGGTGCTCCGGGACGTGGCCGAAAAAGCGGCTGTCGCGGTC
>JAOUEU010000139.1 GCA_029858555.1 Candidatus Zixiibacteriota bacterium | reverse complement strand
AGTTTCTGATTCTTGCCCCTTCATATCACGGGCAGGGTTTCGGCGCCGGCCCGGTCGGAATTCCAAACATATACGCCAGCAAATATGAAACGTCGGAAATGTTAACCTTGATGTCCGGGTCGCCGTTGGCATTACCCTCCGCCGGGCAGGGCGGAGGAGATCCGCTCGGTATGCCGAACAAGTACGACAACAGGTAGGATACATCGGAGATGTTGACCTTGTCTTCGAAGTCGCCGTTGGCATTACCGGTAATACCCTGACAGCAACAGGCATCGCCGGGAGGATGGCCGTCCGTGTCTTCCTGCCCGGGATTGGACACATCGGGACAGTTATCGTCGGGGCATGTGTTGGCACTAAACCCGGGATTGCCGTAGCCATCGCCATCCGTATCGGTACATTCATCGCAGGCATCGCCAGTACCATCGCTGTCATTGTCTTCCTGGCCGGGATTGGACACATCGGGACAGTTATCGTCGGGGCATGTGTTGGCGCTAAACCCGGGATTGCCGTAGCCATCGCCGTCCGTATCGGTACATTCATCGCAGACATCGCCAATACCATCGCTGTCATTGTCTTCCTGGCCGGCATTGGACACATCAGGACAGTTATCGTCGGGGCAAGTGTTGGCCGCATACCCGGGATTGCCATAGCCATCGCCGTCCGTATCGGTGCAGTCATCACAGGCATCACCAACATCATCGCCGTCGGTGTCTTCCTGGCCGGGATTGGACACATCGGGACAGTTATCGTCCGGGCATGTGTTGGCGGTAAACCCGGGATTGCCGTAACCATCGCTATCTATATCGGTGCAGTCATCGCAGACATCACCAAGACCGTCGCTATCGGCATCCTCTTGGCCGGGGTTGTACTGGTTGGGACAGTTGTCAAGAGGACCTACCACTCCGTCGTCGTCGGGGTCAGGTGCCCAGCGGGCAATAAAATTGGCCGCAACCCCGCCGGCCGTCGTGAAATCTCCCCCGGCGATCAACTCATCGTTGTAGACTGTCAGGGAGTAGACCCAGTCATTCATCCCCGAGCCGAGCGGTGACCAGGCCGAGCCGTCCCAGCGGGCTATACGGTTAGCGACAACCCCACCGGCAGTCGCGAACGCCCCCCCGGCAATCAGCTCACCGTTGTAGACCGTCAGGGAGTAGACATAGCTATTCATCCCCGAGCCGAGCGACGACCAGGTCGAACCATCCCAGCCGGCAATGCGACTGGCGGCGACCCCGCCGGCCTCCGTGAAATTTCCTCCGGCGACCAGCTCCTCATTGTAGACCGTCAGGGACAAGACAATGTTATTCATCCCCGAGCCGAGCGGCTGCCAGGCCGAACCATTCCAGCGGGCAATACGATTGGCAGCGACCCCGCCGGCCGTCGTGAACCATCCCTCGGCGATAAGCTCACCGTTGTAGACCGTCAGGGACAAGACAACGTCATTCATCCCCGAGCCGAGCGGCCGCCAGGCTGACCCATCCCAGCGGGCAATGAAACTGGCGGCGACCCCGCCGGCCTCCGTGAAATTTCCCCCGGCGACCAGCTCATCATTGTAGATTGTCAGGGACAAGACACTTCTATTCATCCCCGAGCCGAGCGACGACCAGTTTGAACCATCCCAGCGGGCAATGCGACTGGCGGCGACCCCGCCGGCCTCCGTGAAATTTCCCCCGGCGACCAGCTCATCATTGTAGACCGTCAGGATCCGGACCCAGTCATTCATTCCCGAGCCAAGCGGCTGCCAGACTGAACCATTCCAGCGGGCAATGCGATTGGCGGCGACCCCGCCGGCCGTCGTGAACCAACCCCCGGCGATCAGCTCGCCATCGTAGACCGTCAGGGACCTGACATCGCTGTTCATCCCGTTACCGGGACCCGACAGGTCATGCCAGTACTCATCATCGGGATCGGACGCGTTCGCTTCCGGTCGGAACCGGGGCGCACCGGTGGCCGGGTCGAGCGTAACCTCAAGACCTTCCAGATCGACAGAGCCTTCAAACCCGGCGCGGTCAGCCGCTTCGAGATCAAACTGACCGTCGGGCAGAATGAATTTGTTAACAGAAGTTTTTTGGGACTCGTCAGCTCCGGTCAAAGCCATGGCCGGGGCGGCCAGAATAGCCAACAAACTCAGGGCTAAAGCGCCGAACCTGAGTGAACCTAACATCGCCATGCTCCTTTGGTTCTGCGACCTTCGGTGCATCGACGCACGCCTGCCCGCTGCAACATGGGAAGCCGCAATCGTCAATGTTACTCGATACTTTTTATCCCTGAAATGCCCGACAGGCCGAAACTCGATGATGCGAGTCAAAGAGCCTGAGGGCCAAGACCCATTATAAACGATATAGTCATCAGTGACCAATTTTACAACAAAAAAATGGGCTTGTCGGTCCTTTTCGAGCAGCCCGGCGAACTGCCACACATAACCACCGGCGGAGCAAAAGCTTAATAGAATACAAAACCCACCCTGATTGAGGGTGGGTTTTCTTGAGTTTTAGGTTTTTTGCGCCTTCAAATCACGGGCACGGTTTCGGCTCCGGCCCGGAGGGAATTCCGAATAGATATGCCAGCAAATATGATACGTCGGAGATGTTGACCTTGATGTCCGGGTCGCCGTTGGCATTGCCTTCGGCCGGGCAGCCCGGAGGGGGCCCGGTGGGTATACCGAATAAATACGCCAGGAGGTAGGAGACGTCGGATATATTCGTCTTGTCGTCAATGTCGCCGTTGGCATTGCCGGAAAGACCAAGGCAGCAACAGGCGTCACCGATATCATCGCCGTTGGTATCTTCCTGCCCGGGATTGGGCGCATCCGGGCAGTTGTCATCAATACATGAGTTGGTCGAAAAACCCGGATTTCCAAACCCGTCATCATCGGTATCCGTACAGTCATCACAAGCGTCACCCTGACCGTCATCATCGAAGTCTTCCTGTTCGGGGTTAACCTCCTCCAGGCAGTTGTCATAAAGATCGAGTACGTCGTCGCCATCGGTATCCTCCAGAGGGAGATAAGCGACCGTGTTAGTAAAGAACGCCGGTATGACGAGGAGGTTATGGACGTGATCGTAGGCCGCACCGGTTGCCGAGCCGAAACCCTCTGAAATAAGAACCGGCGGATTGGTGAAAGTCTGATCGTACCGATAGACAGTACCATTATAGTAATCCGTCACATACACAAATCGCTCACTGTCCATGGCAATGCTGCCCAGATTGAGATTCGGCGGGGTGACTACCGCTGATACCGACGCATCTTCCAGATCGACCGCGGTTATCGGAGAATTTTTCTGATGACCAATGACCAGCAGGCGGTTATTGGGCTCATCATAAATCATTTTGTATGTATGCCCCGGAAGTCCGGAGCCAACGAAAGTCTCATAGGACTGGTCAGCCGGGTTCAGCTTATATATTTTGCCGTCAGTGTCGGACATATTATCGGCAATATAAAGGTACCCGGAGCTATCCATGGCCATGCCGTCGGTATAGTGGGCGCCGGCGATGGGTTTAGTCCACAGGAGAAAGCCGGAATTCAAATCGAAAGCTCTGACCCAGCCGTAGGAACCGGTCACGTACAGAGTGTCACCGGCTATGAAATTGCCGAAAACATAGCTTCCCAGGTTAGTGAGAAAAAAACTCTGCGTACCACTCTGATCGATCGCGACGATAGCATGATTATACGCGCTTGATATCAAATACCTGTCGTATTTCTCATCGTATGACGCATGATTCGGTTCTTGCAGCAGGTTTTGGGCACCGGCGGAGGCGGTGACCGCCATAAGTACGAGGATCAAGCGGATCAATTGGTTGGGCATACACTCTCCTTATTAGTTTGAATGTCGCCGGGAAAGTGTCTATGAATGCCCCTCCCGACGACCGGTTGCTGCCACCTCGGTAACACCCTGTCAGTTACTCAGGCATCCTTTTTCGGGGCCAGAGTATCAGTATCACAGATGCTGAAATCGAGAGCCAACCCGTCCACCAGGAAGCCGCATTGTGGCGTAATACCATATCCGTTGTCTACAGCAGGCTGTCATAGTGATTGGTCGAATGAGCAGGTTGGATCTTACCGAGCCGGGACAGAAAATAGGTGAATGAAGTGGAATACTATGTGCATCAGTTTACCTGATTTATATTTACCTTGGCAGGACTGGCGCCGGTTTGCTATTATGGAGTCAATGAAAATGCGGCGAGCGACAGTCGACGAGCTATATATCAGGGCGAAAGGCGGGGACAAGGCGGCCCGAGACCGACTTTTTGATCTGCTTCTGGTAAGTTTTCGTGTTATTGTTCGACATCGTATGTGGGGAGACAGGAGTGCTGAAGATGTCGCCCAGGACGCTCTCATGGCCGTTGTTGGCGAATATGACCGGATCTTGATCAAGTCAAGTTTTACCGCCTGGGCATATCAGGTGTTAAATAACAAAATAGTGGATCATTTCAGGCTGAAGAGGATCAGGGCTGAAAAAATGGAGTTTCTGGGTCAGCAGCGAGCAGAGGCTGAAGTTTACGGCCCGAATCCCATGCTCAAGATCAGGATTAAGAAGTGCTTTTCGATGATCAATAGAGTACATAAGCAGCATGCTCGTATTCTCAATCTTCATTTCCAGGGCTATTCGACTGATGACATTTGTCGGCGCATGAAGATTACCCGGAATGCATGCTACACCAGTCTCTCACGAGCGCGGGCAATGTTGAGAGAGTGCCTCAGTCAGAAGGAGCAGGGCTCATGAACGAGTGCATCAACAGAAAGTACGGCGACATGCTCTACGCCTATGAATTGGGGATGCTCTCCGAAAGCGAGCGGCAGGACTTTGAGCAGCATCTCATAGAATGTGAGTTCTGCAGTCGGCTGGCGACAGAAAATCTTGAAATTGCCGGAATAATCAGGCATGACCAGGAAATCCATGAACATGCAAAATCACTCGTCGCAAGAGAGGTGCACGAAGAAGCTCCGGTTCCCAGAGCCACCCCGGTGAAAAAAGGTACCTTCCTCAGACCATGGTCATATTCGATACCGGTGGCGGCAGCCATTCTGCTCTTCCTGATTTTGATGGACTGGCAGATTGACATCCGTACCAGCAACGAGGTAGTCTCGGCCGACAATCGCCTGGTAGTGCTCAATTTTGCCAATATTCCTGATTCTCTGGACCGCGATAACCTGAGCGATATAACAACCAATTTGCTAATTACCGACCTGGGCGAATCAGAAAACCTGCGGATCATGTCCGGCGAGTACATAAATAGTCTGGCTATGAGTCTGGGATATAACAAGCGCGAGATACACCAAGCTGAAAGTGCCTCGGAGGTTGCCCGATTAGCCAGAGCTACCTGGATTTTGACTGGTTCGATACTCAGGATTGACTCCGGACTCATCGTTACTTCGCAACTGGTGGAAGCAGCCACCGGCGATGTTCTTGCGTCACAACGGGTGATGGGAGAACCCGGTGAAGACATCTTTGCAGTGGTCGATAACCTGAGCTCGCAGGTAAAGCGAGACCTGCCCCTGCCTATTTCGGCCGGGAAGCAGCCTGACCGTTCGGTTGCCAATATCACTACGCATTCGGCTGAAGCCTATCGACACTATCTTCAAGGTATCGAATATGTGGCGCGTACGTACTACGCCGAAGCTATCGAGCAGTTCGAACGTGCGCTCGAGCTTGATTCGACGTTTGCCATGGTGTACTATTTTCTTGCGCAATACGACGACGGGCAATTCATCAACCAGGCGATGGAATACCGCGAACATGCCAGCAAAAAGGAGAAGTACTACATTGAGAGCCGCTATTATCTTCTCCATCAAGATACAGCCAGGGCGATAAGTCTGTTAAACAAGCTGCTCAATGAGTACCCCGACGAGACACTCGCATATTCGAATCTCGGTTATATTTACAGGAAGCTTGGTGATCCGAGGACCTCGATAACATACTACGAAACGGCGATAAAGATCGATCCCTTCTACCGCGATGCTTACAACTCTCTGGCTTACGCCTATAACGCTGTTGGTGATCACGAACAATCAATCCTGGCGATCAATCGATATATCGAGATAGCCCCTGGCGAGCCTAACCCGTATGACACCCGTGGTGATCTCTTCCTTCACAACTATCAGTTTGATGCGGCCATGGAATCCTACCGCCAGGCCTTGCGCATCAAGCCTGATTATTTTACTTCACTCCTGAAAATCGGACACCTGTACCTTCAACAGCAAGACTACCGGCGCGCCGACAGTTGCTACCGCGTATGTGCTCTCAGTCCAGAAAGTGGCATGCGAGCATACTCCCGGCAATGCCTTGCCGGAATCCCGCTGCTGCGAGGTCAGTTCACTCGCACTCTGGAAGTGATTGATAGCTCGGTAGTGGTGGATTTAAGCGACAAGGAGTATGGCGCAGCCATAAGAAAGTACCTGATGAAAGCCCGTGTGCTGGTGGTATTGGAGCGATACGAAGAGGCGATCGCCACTATCATAAGCTGCCAAAATCTGGGTGGCGAGGTTACCGGCCAATCCACCCTGCAGTGCAATACAGCTCTTGTCCAGGCGCTGGCTGATGCCGGCCAGTTTGATCGAGCCGAAAGGACCTTAGAGGTTATCCGTTCGGAGCATTTGCCGGTCGACTCGACTATATGGAACTACTGGTACCTCCGGGGTTACATAGATTTCACCCGGGGAAAGATTGAACCGGCGGTCAGAAGCCTTGCGATAGCAAATGAAAGCTCATGCCCCCTCTCAGTGGGATACATGCTGGCGCGCGCTTACCTCGCCAACCGACAGTTAAGTCAGGCAACCGTGCAATTTGAGACAATTGCGAAAGGCTTCTCTCCCGAACGATTCTACTATGGGTTCTGCTTCATGAGAACGCACTATTATCTGGGTCGAACCTACGAAGAATCACAATGGATCGACAAGGCAATTGAGCAGTATGAAATATTCCTCTCGTGGTGGGGAGATTCGGACACCGATCTGCCTGAAATCACCGACGCCCGACAGAGATTGGCTCGACTTCGTGCGGAAAGTTGATTCGATAAGCAAGTCGGGGCAGTCCTGATGCCACGGACTGCCTCAGTTCCGACCACGTTTCTTCACAGCTGAACTGATTCGGTATAGCTCTCCGCGGACGGCGTTCGGGGAGAGGGATATTGGGGCCGCGGCACAATTAGCCGTGTAACCTTTACCATGAATGCGGTGTCTAAGGCGTGGATGCACGAAGTCGCGATTTTTCGAAACTATTGAAGGCGGCAACGTATATACATGTGAGCCAGTATCGGCGTGTTGCTCAACACGCCGGAGAAGGCTGAGTCCGCCAGGTGGTGAGTAGATGAGTATCACCGGGGCTGCATTAATTGCTTAATGCAAGCGTTAAACAGCGGCTTGGTGGCACCGCCGCGAGCGGTGGAGCGCAGGGCAACAAATTTCACTGAGAAGGTACACGACCATTAAGCGCCGAGGGTTTCGACGATGCCGGATCTGTGGTCATCCAGCAGACCCGTCGCCGTTGCCGTCGGAGTAAGAGGAAGCACGACATGATAAAAACCACCAATCTGAAAAAGTTGTACCGTACGGAAGAAGTCGAAACGACGGCCCTGGGCGGCATCGACCTCGAGGTCAAGCAGGGCCAGTTCGTGGCCATCATGGGACCATCGGGCTGCGGCAAGTCGACGCTTTTAAATGTGCTGGGTCTGCTGGACAGCCCCACCAGCGGCGAGTACAGTTTTCTTGATGAAGAAGTCGCACATTATTCGGAGCGGGAACGGGCCCGGGTGCGCAAGCAGAATATAGGCTTCGTGTTCCAGAGCTTTAATCTCATTGACGAACTGTCCGTCTATGAAAACGTGGAATTGCCGCTGCTATACCTGAAGATGGCGTCTTCCGAGCGCAAAGAGCGTGTGGAGGCGGCGCTCGAGCGGATGAATATCGAACCCCGGCGGAACCACTATCCCCAGCAGCTATCGGGGGGGCAGCAGCAGCGCGTGGCGGTGGCCCGGGCGGTTGTGGGCCGACCCCGGCTGATCCTTGCCGATGAGCCCACGGGCAACCTCGATTCCGTCCACGGCGAGGAAGTCATGAAAATACTCAGGGAGCTTAATGAGAGCGGGACGGCCGTGGTGATGGTCACGCATTCGCCGGAGTACGCCGCCTACGCGGGGCGCATTATCAACCTGTTTGACGGTCATGTTCTGACGGAAAACGTGGGGCAGGTCTACAATGCTTAAGAACCATTTGAAAGTGGCCTTTCGGAATATGGTCCGGCAAAAGGGCTATTCGTTCATCAATATCTGCGGCCTGGGCGTGGGCATGGCAACCTGCGTGTTGATCATGCTCTGGGTTCAGAGCGAGTTGGGTTTTGACCGGTTCCACGGGAATTTCGACCGCATCTATCGGGTCACCAGCGAACTGAGCATGGGCGGTGCCGTGCGGCCGTCGGCTGCTACGAGCGCCCCTATGGCGCCGGCCATGGCCGATAAATATCCGGAGGTGATGGCGGCGACCCGCGTCGCCCCGAGCGGGGAAACCTGGGTCAAGTACGAAGAGAAGCAGTCCCGGGAGGGCGGCCTGTTGTATGCGGACAATTCTTTCTTCCGGGTCTTCAGTTTTCCCATGGTTGCCGGCGATTCCGCGACGGCGCTTCAGGTGGCCTATTCGGCCGTTCTTACCGAAGAGACG
>JAOUEU010000138.1 GCA_029858555.1 Candidatus Zixiibacteriota bacterium | reverse complement strand
AATACCGTCTGCCCGGCACCTTTCGCGGCTTCCTCACACTGGGGTATCCGGGGTTGTACATGTTCGGCGCCAGCTACGCTCTGATCTATTTCGCCGAACAGCATATCAGTTCGGCCCTGACCTCGGTGCTGTTTGCCGCCTACCCCCTGATGATCGCTTTTTTATCGATTTGGGTACTCTCTCACGAAAAACTCAGGCGAGTCGGCTGGCTGGGGCTGGCACTGGGGCTTCTGGGAATTGTGGTGATATCATATGATTCCCTGCAGACCTCGTCGGATATCTTCCTTGGCACCGTCCTGGCGCTTGCCGGTACCCTGGCCGCGGCCTGGGGGCTGGTTATACATAAGCGGAAGTTCTCCGGGGAAAACGTGTTTGTGGCGACCTCGGTGCAGATGACCGTCGGCGGCGTGCCTCTGATTCTGGCCGCGCTGGTATTCGAACGCTGGAGCGATTTTGTCATTTCGCCGATATCGATCGGCTCGATCGTCTACCTGACGCTCCTGGGGACGGTGGTCGCCTTTGTGGGATATTACTGGCTTCTCAAGCGCATCACCGCCGTGCGGGCCTCCCTCATCGCCTTCATTACGCCGCTGGTGGCCATATTTATAGGCGTGATATTCTTCTCCGAATCGCTGACCGTACTGGTCGCGATCGGCGCCGTCATGATCCTCTCGGGAATCCTGCTGGTCAGCCGCAAATAGCGGCCGGCCCCGACCGACCCTTACTTGCCCAGCAGCCTGCGAATAGTCATTATCTGTCCGGAATGATACACCACGTGCAGGGCAAAACCGCCGATGATCTTACCGCAATCACTGAAGTATTCGGCCAGTTCCTTGGGCGCCACATCGGTAGGCCGCTCCGCCAGTTGTTTCGGTTCAAGGTTCTTGATTATCTTGATGTTCGCGTCGACGACACGGTTAAACATCTCAATGAGTGCCTCTCGCTCGGGATAGCCACGCCCCTCGCTGTCGGGCTTGGTCTCCATATCGAAAAACTTCCGCCATTCTTTTGGGACGACGGGCTCTGCCTCCAGGATGAGCGGCGAGATATCCGATGAAACTACGATGTGACCGTAGAGCCACCAGGCGTGGTTGCGGCCTTCACCGGGCCGGAACAACAGTTCCTCGCGTGTCATATCCTTGATGCTGTCGGCCGTCCACTGCCGCGCGTATTCCCATGTCGCGACCAGCGACTGTAACCCTGGATCATCCGTTCTGCTCATGTCTTTTTCCCTTCCTGATGGTTAATGCAAGACGCTGAGAGTCAGGCCGCCGGGAAACGGCCGCCCGCTACTCCTTTTTCATAATCATGGTCGACCTCTGCGCTGTCGGCAGCACCAGCACCTCGGCCACCTGCACGTGCCACGGCCGCGATGCAATCCAGATAGCGGCATCGGCGATATCATCCCCGGTCAGCGGCTGATAACCCTGGTAGACCTTTTTCGCCCGTTCCTTGTCACCATAGAACCGAACTTGTGAAAACTCCGTTTCGACCAGGCCGGGATCGATGGTCGAGACGCGTACGGGGGAGTCCACCAGGTCAATCCGCATGCCCTTGGTGATAGCGTCGACGGCATACTTGGTGGCGCAGTAGACGTTTCCGTTCGGGTAAACTTCCCGACCCGCAATGGAGCCGATATTTATGACGTGACCGCTGCCCCGTTGAACCATACCCGGAATGACGGTGCGGCTGACGTACAAAAGACCCTTGATGTTGGTGTCTACCATTTCATCCCAGCTGTCGGGGTTTCCTTCGTGTATTTTTTCCAGTCCCCGGCTGAGACCGGCATTGTTAATGAGAATGTCAATCGCCGTCCATTCTTGAGGAAGTGCTCCAAGTGAGGCCTCGACCTCTGCGCGGTCCCGCACATCCACGGCTATCGGGTGGGTGTCAACCGTCAGTTCTGAGGCAAGCCTTTCCAGGCGTTCCCGGCGCCGGGCCGCCAGAATCAAGCGGGCACCCGCCTCGGCGAATCTGCGGGCACACGCCTCCCCGATTCCCGACGATGCGCCCGTGATGAGGACGATTTTTCCGTTCAAATCCGTGTTGGCCATGTCATTTCCTGTCATTTGAGTACAATCTTGTCAAAATAACCATTCGTTCCGCCAACGTCAACGGACTATTCCCGGACTGTTGAAAATTGCCTCAGCGGTTGCACGGTATACAGGGGAGACTACAATATCCAGGAGCCTGTATTTCGCGCAAATTTGTTCATTATCAGAACAGCCCGCTGCACCGGGAAGCCTCTCGCTAACAACGGATACTGATGGTTTCTTCTGAGCAAGTGTGGGAATCGGACAATCAATCTGACTGGAAATTTCCCGGGCTCGCCGAGGACCGTCGCGTGCACCGCCATAAGATGCTGTCAACAAGCATCTTAACCGACCGCCATTGTCCGTCTCCGCCGAACCCGCTCAGGCATGCTTTATGCAGTTACCTGCGGCAGCAGGATAAAGCTACAAATAGGTCTGCCCGATAAACTCATTAGGTTTTGCCTGATACCTCGGGTAGACACAGCTACCAGAGGTACGGCAATGAGAACACAAAAACAGAAAGACGCTTTTAGAGGACTGCCAAGGAAAACTTACTGGCATCTGTACAGCTTGCAGAACCTTCAGTCCGAGAAACTGGCCAGGATAGTCAACAAGATATTGAAAAAGGAATATGTTCTGATCAAGTAGGCAGGGAACTTTTAGCTTGACGGTCCCGTAATATCTGGTATCTTCACGGCAAATTAGTCAGACCTGCAAACCTTGTTCTCGGCTTTGTGCCTCTTCGGACCGGTTCGAGGACTTTTAAGCAGAGTGTTATTGTATTATGATGTGGAAAAACAAGTTAACCTTGATGCTAATTCCCGATTCGAAAGGGATTTCTAAGCAGTTTAGCATACGGGTATCTCTCATCTACGCTGCTACGGCGCTCGTTCTGGTCCTGCTCCTGGCCGACTTTTTTCTTTCCGCCGAGTTCTTCGCGGACAGAGTCAACACGAAGGAACTGGAAAGGCTTCGCACAGAAAACAAGGAACTGATGGAGCGCTACGAACAACTGCGCTGGAATGTCGCTGAGATCGAGAGCCGCTACCAGGACCTTGTCGACAAAGAGGTCACCATCAGGACCGCCTTTGATCTTCCTGAAATCAATACCGAAGAACGGCAGTTGGGCATCGGCGGGCCCATCCCCCCGGCTGTGGCTGCCATGACGCCATCGCAGCGACAGGCCTACATTACCGAAGTGCAGGTTGACCGCCTTCTGCGGATGTCGGAATATGAACTGGACAAGTATTCCGAGGTGGAGCAGTCTCTCCAGGGTATCAAGGACCGGCTGGACCATACCCCTTCTATCTGGCCCACCAAGGGCTGGAAGTCAAGCGGTTACGGCATGCGCTACGATCCTTTTACCGGTTATAAGCAGATGCACCGCGGTATTGACATTGCCAACCGCCATGGTACACCTGTAGTCGCCACGGCCGACGGCCGGGTTACACTGATCTCCAAGAACGGCCAACTTGGTCGAATCGTGGTCATCGATCACGGTTACGGTTTCAAGACGCGTTACGCCCACCTCGCCGAAGCTCAGGTGAAGCGCGGCCAGACGGTCAATCGCGGTGATATTATAGCCCTGATGGGCGCCAGTGGCTATGCCACCGGACCACACCTGCATTACGAAATCGTTAGAAACGGCAAGTGGCTGGACCCCGGAAACTTCATCCTGAACGAGATGTAATCGGAACGGGACCTGTGGACCAGAATTAGTGGCCGTCGCCCTCAGCGACGGCTTTTTTTTGACCGCAACATGGCGAAATTGCCAATCTGAATCCCGCCCATATTTCTCACTTTCGAACTGAGTCCGGCGATCACACCCGGCTGCCCGGAACCCTCGGGCTGCTATTGTTGTTATGTACTCATACTTTATAGGTTTACTAAGCCCACGATTGAGGCAACCTTGAGCAACAAATACGACGAAAACCGCTTCGCTCCGCCGAATACTGACGACGAGACTCAGGTCAAGCAGCTAATTGCCGACTTCAAACACGGTAATCAACTGGCTTTTAGTGAGTTAGTCGACCGTTATCACAACCAGGTGACTGCCCTCGCGTACAAGATGGTGAATGACTATGATGAAGCGGCCGACATTGCCCAGATCGTTTTTGTCAAAATGGCCAAGAATATCTGGCGATACGACCCCTCAAAGAAGTTCTATACCTGGCTGTACAAAGTAACAGTAAATGCTTCAATCGATTACATCCGAAAACACCGGCGCCACAAACACGAACCGCTGGAGAGCTTTCACGATATCACAGAGGGCGCCAAATCTGATCCGGAACTTTCATTCCGACGACGCCAGTTGGGCGATGAAATAGAGCAGGCGGCCAGGTCCCTGAGCGAAAAACAGCGCGCAGCCTTTCTCCTGCGCGACGTCGAGGGGTGCAAAATAGACGATGTCGCCAACATAATGAATATGCCGGAAGCCACTGTCAGGTGGTATCTGCATCGGGCTCGGACAAAAATCCGCAAGGAATTGACCCGGAAATGCCCCCAGCTTCTGCTCCTGCTCGGCATCAGGTAACGGCCAACTTTTTCGTAACAAACTTCATCCGTTGTAGTTATATTTAACAGCCATGCCAGCCACTAAAGAAGTACATCTGAAAATACAGGGTATGCACTGCGCCTCGTGCGTCGGCAATATCGAACGGGGCGTGGCCCAACTCCAGGGCGTCGACCAGTGCAGAGTCAATCTGGCCCTCAACTCCGCCGCGGTGACGTTTGACCAGCAAGGGGTCACCCAGGAGGCCATAGTCAAAAAGATAAAAGAGCTCGGCTATCACGCCGAGATCGGGTCCGCCGACATATTGGCGATCAACCGGACAGAATCGGCCGCGGCTCGTACGGCTTTTATCCATGCTCTGATGCTGAGCGTTCCGCTGGTTTTGGTGGCCATGTTCCCCATGTTCATCGGCACCCATCTTTTCGGTCCCCTTGCAGACGGCGTTATTCAGGCAATTGCGGCGGCCATCGTCCTGTTTTATCCCGGCCGAAGCATCATGTTTGATGCCGCCAGGCAGACTGCGCACTGGCATGCCAACATGAACACGCTTATCGCCCTGGGAACTCTCACGGCTTTCGGCTGGTCGCTATACGTTTTAACAGCCAGCCTGACAACGGGCGCCGCAGAGCCGCTCTACTTCGACTCGGCGGGCATGATCATTACCCTGATTCTTCTCGGACGCTATCTGGAGGCTCGTTCCAAGGGTGAGGCCGGACAGGCAATAAAAGCCCTGATGGAGTTGAGGCCGCAAACCACAACTGTCATCATAGAGAATACCGAGATATCCATAGACGCCGGTGCCGTAAGGCCGGACATGATTCTGCTGGTTAAGGCCGGCGAGAAAATCCCCGCCGACGGAGTAATTGTCGAAGGTGAAGGATTCGTCGATGAATCCTTGCTTACAGGCGAGTCATTGCCCGTGGACAAAAAACCCGGGCACACCGTGGTCGGCGGTTCGTTAAACGGCAACCGGCCGTTTAAAATGAAGGTGACGGCCTCCGGTGAGGAGAGTTTTCTTGCCAGGATCATTCGCCAGGTAGCCGAAGCTCAGAGCCGCAAGGCTCCTGTCCAGAGGCTTGCCGATCAGGTCGCCTCAGTGTTTGTCCCTATAGTTATTCTCCTAGCGGCCATTACCCTGGCCGGCTGGTACCTGCTGGACCCCGCCAACCCGCTTTTGGTGAGAAGTGTTATTTCGGTCTTGATAATAGCCTGCCCATGTGCTCTGGGCCTGGCCACGCCGACAGCCATTCTTGTCGGGGGCGGCCGAGCCGCTCGCGAAGGGATCATCATTCGAGGCGGCGATATCCTGGAAAACCTGACCCGGGTCGACACCGTCATTTTCGATAAAACCGGCACGCTGACGACGGGAGAATTCGAGGTAATCGAAGTAAGGACATTCGGTCGCATGTCGGAGCGAAATCTCGTTCGGATAGTCGGTTCGGCCGAGATACAATCTGAGCACCCCCTGGCCCAGGCTATCGTGAACCATATGCAGCGCCACCGAATAGAAAAGACCATGATAAGAAAGGTCGAGTCGCGGCCGGGGTTCGGAGTGACCGCTGATTGCGACGGCAGGCGGTTGGTGGTTGGCAACCGTTCTCTAATGCAGACAGAGCAGATCAGTTTGGGGCCCTCCTCGCATATCGGCGACCAGGAAATGGAAAAGGGCCGGACGGTTATTTTTGCGGCGCTTGATGGTGAGGTGGTGGGCTTGATATCGATGTCCGACCGGCTGCGCAAGGACGCCAAGGAAGTGGTTGGGCAATTGAAAACATCGATGGCCCGACTGGACATGATCTCCGGCGACACTCAGAGAACGGCCGGCGGTGTAGCTCGGTCGGTCGGGCTGGAAAATTTCCAGGCGGAGGTCCGGCCCGAACAGAAAAAATTCATCGTCGACTCATACCGTAAGGCGGGTTACAACGTTGCCATGGTCGGCGATGGCATCAACGACGCTCCCGCTCTGGCGGCAGCCAATGTCGGCATAGCCATTGGCACCGGCACCGACATTGCGATCGAGACTGCCGATGTCGTGCTGATACGGCCGGATCTGGTCAACGTGCTCAAGCTGTTCGACATTTCCCGCCGGACCATGAGAATCATCAGACAGAATCTGTTCTGGGCATTTTTCTACAATCTGGCCGCAGTGCCGATCGCCGCCGGAGTCTTCTACCCCTGGTTCGGTCTTACCCTTTCCCCGGTTATTGCCGCCGGGGCCATGGCTTTCTCTTCGGTGTTCGTAGTCTCTAACTCGCTCCGCCTCCATCAAAGGATACCGTAACTCCGCCCCGGCCTGTGGGTCGGCAACCGCCGGCGGCTTTCAGCCGAGAAGACTGGTTTGTTTTTGCATGCTGATGGCAATTTTATTAAGTTCGAAACAGAATTGGTGAGTTGTCAAATGTCTCTGGAAAGCCTCAAGCACAAAAAAGATTTGATCCTGTTTCTGTCGTTGACCGTGGTTATACTGGCTCAGGCCGTCTGGTGGATTATTCTCATGGCCCGGTTGGTCGATGAAAAGGTCGACCTGGCAACACTCTTCGGCGCCGACGAATCGTTTGTAGAAACCCTTCACCAGCAGGAAATATCCCGGCAGATGATGGTCGGCATGGAAGGCATCTTCTTTCTCGTTCTGGTTCTGGCCGGGGCCTGGCTGATTTACCGTTCCCTGCTGAAAGCGGAAGAGTTGAAGGCTCATCAGCAGAATTTCCTCATGGCCGTGACTCATGAGCTCAAAACCCCCCTGGCCTCGCTGCAGATTTACCTGGAGACTCTGCGCTCCCCCAAGATTCCGGAGGAGAAAAAGGCCGCCATAATACCCAGGATGAAACAGGACGTGCAGCGGCTGGAGAAGCTCGTTGAGAACGTCATTGATGCCGGTCGGTTCGAACGCCACGGTTATCAGCTCAAAAAAGAACGAGTTAATCTTACGGCCCTCCTGGAGCGATCTCTGCAGAATCTCAGGCACCTCCCCCTCGAAAAGCCCCTGGAAATAACACAGGACCTGGCACCGGAGGTCGTTTTCTATGGCGACCCGAAAGCTCTGGACCGGGCTTTCAACGCGATCTTTGAAAACTGCCTGAAGTATCACGACAAAGAGGCGATTGTTCTTAAGGTGACCCTCAAGGCCGAGGCCCGCAGTATCCGTCTGAGCATCGCCGACAACGGCATGGGTCTGAAGAAAAGTGATACCAGCAGAATCTTCGGCCGCTTTTACAGGGTGGGAGATGAACTCAAGCGCAGCCGCCCCGGCACGGGACTGGGACTTTACCTGTCCCGCGAGATAATCCGGGAGCACGGCGGCGATGTTTCGGCGCACTCGGAAGGCTTGTCGAAAGGCACGACATTCTTGATAAATTTGGAGGCAGAGGGAATCAATGAAGACGATACTATTGGTTGAAGACGACCCGTCCCTGGCCGATGGGTTGCTTCTCAATCTTGAAGCGGAGGGGTATCAGGTAATCCACGTAGACAACGGCAATCTGGTTCTTGACGAATTCGGCCGCGGTAATTTCGATCTGATACTGCTGGACATCATGCTGCCCGGCGTGGACGGCCTGACATTGTGCAAGAAAATACGCGCCCAGGGGCACACTCTGCCGATTATGTTCATCAGCGCTCGAAGTGAGTCCGACGAAAAGATAGAAGGTATTGTGGCCGGCGGCGATGATTATATCACCAAGCCGTTCGAAGTGGCTGAACTGCTGGCCAGAATCCAGGGCATCTTCCGCCGCCAGGCCTGGCTCACCACTCGTGAAACAGAGTCGGAAATCTATGAGTTTGACGGCCGGTGGATAAATTTCAAGACCTTCCAGGCCAAAGGCCCGGGGGGTAGGTCGGATCTTACGCGCAAAGAGTGCATGGTCATCAAGTACCTGGTAGAGCGCGCCGGCGAAGTAGTCAGCCGGGACCAATTGCTCGATGCCGTGTGGGGTTATCATATTTACCCCACCAATCGCACTATTGACAACTTCATCCTCAAGTTGCGCAAGATACTGGAAGATGATGCCCGCGACCCCAAATACATCGAGACCATCCGGGGGGTCGGGTATCGTTTTGCGCTCCCGGACCGGAAGTAAGCCTGGGCCACACCCTCATGCGCCCCTGACTCCGAATTTACCGGACGGGGCCTGACC
>JAOUEU010000137.1 GCA_029858555.1 Candidatus Zixiibacteriota bacterium | reverse complement strand
CGGTTCCCACATCCGCACTAACGAAAGAGACGGCAGTGAGACCATTGCCTGTAGGCAGAGGATTCTGCCATACCCACTTCAGCGTCCCCAGCGGTTTCGCAGGCGGCGCCACCGGATTTTCGTCCGAACAGCCGACCGGCAATATCGCTGCGACCAATATGACCACCGCGAGAGCCGGCAAACACAAGAATGACCTTTTACGCATGAATCCTCCTCACCAATATCTTAGAAGAACTGTATACAGGCAGTGTCCTGAGTCCTTCGCCGTTTGGACACTACACCAATAGATATATCTGATACCCTGCGTTTGGCGCGATGCAACTACGCTGCTAATCAAAGTACCCAGTGAGGACTAACAAGTCAACGATTTTGTGGCAAGGAGTGTCCGCAATGAGACAAATCTACACAAAGTGGACCTGCTCAGGCAGATATGCCTGTCGCCGGATTCGGGTGAAGTTTCCCGGACAGCTTTACTTTTGACTGTGACCAGCCCGCGCCGACCTTCGCATTACCGGAGCCGATATGACCCATGCGGTCAGGCCTTGCTTCCTGACCGCACCAGAATCACGTTGCCTGCCCTCAGTTTCCGGCCGTCCCACGAAGGATAGTGCCCCAGTCTCCCACCGCTGTCCCCGTGTTGGCATCGGTGAAGCAAACGCCATAGAGCGGGTAAGTTGTGTAGGTCGTCTGCCTGACCCAGGTGGCCCCGCCGTTGATTGTTCGAAGGATCGTGCCGCCATCTCCCACCGCCGTCCCCGTGCTTGCGTCGGTGAAGGAAACACCCCGGAGATGATAAATCTTGATACCTTGCTGTGTGGTCCAGGTGGCCCCGCCGTTCGTCGTACGAAGAATTGTGCCCGAGCTTCCCACTGCTGTGCCCTTATTCGCATCGGTGAAGCAAACGCCATGGAGACGGTAACCCGTGCCGCTGGCCTGGGTGACCCAGGTGGCTCCGCCGTCCGTCGTACGAAGAATAGTGTTCGCATATCCCACCGCCGTGCCCGTATTCGCATCGGTGAAAAAAACGCCGTAGAGACTGAAAGTCGTGCCGCTGGTCTGGCTGATCCAGGTGGCTCCGCCGTCCGTCGTTCGAATAATGGTGCCGGAATCACCGACTGCCGTGCCCGTATTGGCATCGGTGAAGCAAACGCCATTGAGACGTTGACCCGTGCCACTGGTCTGGCTGACCCAGGTGGCTCCGCCGTCCGTCGTTCGAATAATGGTGCCAGACTCACCCACCGCCGTGCCCGTATTCGCATCGGTGAATGAAACGCCCCAGAGTACCTGCATCGTCCCGCTGGTCTGACTGGTCCAGGTGGCCCCGCCGTTGGTTGTCCTAAGGACAGTGCCCCAATCTCCCACCGCCGTGCCCGTACTCGCGTCGGTGAACGAGACTCCATAGAGCGTAGTCCTCGTGGCGCTTGTCGGACTGGTCCATGTAGCCCCGCCGTCTGTCGTCCGAAGGGTCGTGCCAAGATAACCCACCGCCGTGCCTGTGTTGGCATCGGTGAAGGAAACGGCTTGGAGATCATGCCACGTGCCGCTCGGCTGGTTGACCCAGGTGGCTCCGCCGTCCGTCGTGCGAAAGATCACGCCGGCAAGTCCCACCGCCGTGCCTGTGCTTGCATTCGTAAAGCACACAGCCCAGAGGGTTGCCGTGGTGACTCTCGGCGGACTGGTCCATGTAGCCCCGCCGTTCGTCGTACGAAGAATAGTGCCCGCTTCTCCCACTACCACGCCCGTATTCGCATCGGTGAATGAAAGGCCATAGAGCTCGTTCGTCGTGCCACTCGTCTGAGCAGTCCAGGTAGTCCCGCCGTTGGTGGTCCGAAGGATAGTGCCGTTCCGACCCACCGCTGTGCCTGTGTTGGCGTCGGTGAAGCAAACGCCGTAGAGTGGCTGCGTCGTGCCGCTCGTCTGGCTGGTCCAGGTAGCTCCGCCGTCCGTGGTTCGGAGAATAGCGCCAGGCACTCCCACCGCGGTACCCGTAATTGCGTCAGTGAAGCAAACGCCGTTGAGCCACACGTTCGTGATGCTCGTCTGACTGGTCCACGTGGCTCCGCCGTCGGACGTGCGAAGGATAACGGCTCCATCATCATCCCTTCCCACCGCTGTCCCCGTGTCGGCATCGGTGAAGCAAACGTCAGAGAGGTGGTAACTTGTGTCGCTCGGCTGGTTGACCCAGGTGGCCCCGCCGTCCGTTGTTCGAATAATGGTGCCATCATCACCGACGGCTGTTCCCACATTCGCGGAACTGAAGGAGACGCCGAAAAGAGTATGGCCCTGGGGCAATGGATTCTGCCATACCCAACTCATCGTTTCCGGCGGTTTCGGGCGTGACGCCACCGGATTGTCATCCGAACACCCGACCGGCAATATCGCTGCGATCGAGAAGGTCGCCATGAGAGCCAGCGAACAGATGAATTTCTTTTGATACATGAATTCTTCTCCTCTGCCTGTCTGACATGCTGTGTGTCAGCGTGTGTTGAATTCCCCATGGTCTTGATGCACAATGATCGGTATTTCTACCGGCTGATAATGGCGCGGTGCAGTCGCTCACACCGTCAAGGTCCACAAATCGGGCAAACAAGTCAATGACTAAACAGCATTATTGTTTCCACGATAAGAGAGATCAAGAATGAAAGCGGGCCCGACCTTTACATTGCAGGACCCGAGATGAGCGATGCGGTCAGGCCTTGCTTCCTGACCGCACCAAAACCAATTCGCCTGCCCTCAGTTTCCGGCTGTTTCGCGAAGGATTGTGCCGTACATTCCCACCGCTGTGGCCGTGTCCCGGCATGAAGCGGTTCGCTTAGACGGCAACCGGCACCTAGTCCTTCACGCACCTGACGGAGAAGCCGCTTGCTTTATGACCGGGATTGCTTCTAACACTCGCATTGCCGCGGTAGAGACCCCAGTGCCAGGCATAAATGGAGTCGCAGGCGGTAGAAGACCACCAGGTAGCGTATTCTCCGATTTCGCCACTGCCGGAGATCCGACCACGGCCACCACCAGGAAGACCCGAGAAACCAGTTTCGCCCGATGCGCCGATATTAGGGCTGTTCCAAGGAGTGGTGCCGCTTTCTCTCATCTTACCGCCTGCGACACTTCGGCCTCCCAGGTGAGCCTCCAAGGCCAGCCATTCGGACTCGGAGGGCACGTGCCAGCCTTCCGGGCACAAGTTGCGGCTGTCATTCACCGCGTAAAAGTTGTACAACGCGCCATAAGTGTCCTTGTTTGCCGCGTCATTGTTATACCAGCAACAGGCACCGGATGTCAAGGTGCTCCACACAGTGTCATTAGTTATATAAAGGATATCCGTGCTATCGCGGTAGTGGGTTACTCTGAGGTTCTCTCGCATCCACACCTGGTTTCCAATGGTTACGGTGGAGTAGACATTTCCGTCAACGTCGGTCACAGCGCCGACTAATCCAAGGCCCTGGCCGGAAACGCTATACGTCTGGTTTTCCGCCTCCCGACCTTCAATTAACACGAGTAAGACTCCCAGACCGATTGCTGACAGGATTACGGCCGCGCACCTCATTCTTCTTTTTGGAGGTTTCATCTTCACTTTATTTTCGATGGGCTTCGCCGCCAGGCCTTTCACTACTCGTTAAACCATATTTCGTTGGGTCCGCCTCCGAAAGCCGCAATAAACACATCAAGATCACCGTCACCATCGAGATCACCCAGGGGGCAGCCGGCATTCAGCCATTCACCGGGCAGCCTGATACCGGAATCAAACAAGCCGCCGTTGCCGTCGTTCAGCCATACGGCGCTGGGGAGGCCGAAGTTATTGAGAAATACATCCGGGTATCCGTCACCGTTGAGATCCGCTACGGCCAGCCGTGCATAGCGCGTCAGCGGCAGCCTGATATCCGACTCCTTGAATCGCCCGGTTCCGTCATTGTACCAGACCGTCGAAAAGCGATGCTCCGAGTAGTCCAGAAAGGCAACCACGGCGTCAGCATCTCCGTCCCCATCGATATCGCCGAATCCAACACCGCCGTGATTGAGAGCACTGTCGGCCTTGGACCAAACCTCGGTGAAATGACCAGAACCGTCGTTCAGGAGTGTCTTGAAGCCGACTCCCGCCTCGCGATCGAAAATATCGATATCACCGTCGCCATCAAGGTCAGCCCAATTGGCGCCGGTGGGAAAGGTCAGATCCGAGCGGGTAAGGTGCCCCTGCCCGTCATTGAGATACACGCCGTTATCTTCCTGGTAGTAGACGATCATCGCATCGAGATCGCCGTCAGTGTCAATGTCGCGCAGCCGGACGTCGTTTCCGCTCAGCAACGAGTCTCCCAGGTCCTGTAGGGAGACCGTGAAATTGGCTTTACCGTCGTTGAAGTATACTCGGCTCGGACGATGGTGCGCGGCATTGCCCACGCCGAATTCGGCACAGGTAATGAAAATGTCGAGGTCGCCGTCACCATCCAGGTCACCCAGGTCGACGCCATGCCCCTGTTGCGTCAGAAGCTGCTCTGTAGCCGTGAAGCGCCCCCGGCCGTCATTGAGGTATACGCGGGAGTCGTTGAACTGCATGTTGGAAAAGACTGCGTCCAGATCGCTGTCGCCATCGAGGTCACCCAACGCTATGTTATTGGTCGCGGCATGCTCGAACAACTGCTCGCTCTTGCGAAACTCCGGCAGGCGCACGCCTGCCCCGACATGACCCGGGCCAATCACGGCCTGCCTGATATCGTCAATCAAGGCCGTGCTGAACCAGTAGTAGCTCGTTCCCTGCTGGTAGAAAACATACTTGTCATCGGCCGTAATAAACGGATGCCAGGTGTGCCTCTGGTTGATGGTTCTGCCCAGCGAGGCGGCTTTGGTCCATTCCCCGTTATTCCGGAAGGAAACATACAGCTGGAGGTTTCGCTGGAAGAGGTAGGGGCGGTCCGAGGCGAAAACGATGTAACTCTCATCCGATGGCACCACCGGTGACAGTTCGTGATCGGTGCTGTTGATGGCGGGACCGAGGTTCCGCGGTGAAGTATAAGCGCCATTGACGAACTCTGACAGATAGATGTCTCCGGCACCATAAGTATCTTCGTATTCGCTGCCTATGAAATAAAGATTGCCGGAAGGCGCGACCGCCGGGTTGAGCTCGCTCTTATCCGTATTTATCGGCGGTGCCAGAGGGACCGGGCTTCCCCAGCCTTCACCGGTCCTCTCGACATACCAGATATCGGAATCTTCCTTGCGTCGATCGGTCGCATCCGGCGGGCGATGCGTGTGGTAATAGATGCGGGAACCATCGGCGGAAAAACAGGGGTTACCGTCGGCAAAGTCCAGAGCCGGATCGGTAAATGGCGCTATCATCGGCCGCTGCCACGAACCGTTTACCTCTCTGGTGTACCACATGGCCTGAATCGGCATCGCGTGATGGCACCACAGCATTTCGCTGCCATCGGGAGAAAAGGCTATTCGACCGTGGGGGGCGAACGGGGTTCTCAGTTCATCTCCTGCAAACTCGACCGGAATTTTTCCCGGGGTTGGGCGTCCCAGATAATCACCCTTGAACCAGGCCTGGTCCACTTCACCGGCCGTGGCCCCATGTGCTTTAAGGGTGTCGACCACTTCGTCGTGCCCCCAGAGCGAGGCATAAAACAGCGGTGTTCTTCCAAGGGAGTCTCTTGCGTTGACATCGACACCCCGCTGCAGGAGCATCTGCACCTGCTCCGAAAAGCCGCGGGCAGCCGAATAGTGAAGCATAGTCAGTCCCAGCGCGTCCTTTTCGGCGAAGTCGGATGCTTTTTCGGTAAGCATAAGACCGAACGCCCGGTCCCTGAAAGCCGTCGCGAAATACGGCAGTGAAATGCCCATCTCGGTCTCGATATTGGCCTCGGCCCCTTTGTCCAGAAGGAATCCCGCCAAATCGGCATCGGCGTTCCACACAGCCTGATGAAGGGGAGTACGTCCGCCGCTCGGCCTGGCATTGATGTCAGCCCCCTTTTCGACCAGCAACCGCACGATTTCGGTATGGTTGCCGGCGCTGGCGCTCAACAGAGGCGTAAATCCGCCGGCATTGACTGCATTGAGCTCTGCTCCCTTATCGAGCAGCAGGCGGACAATCTCCGCGTGACCGTAGAAGGCAGCTCCGTGAAGGGGTGTACTGCCGCTTCCCGAAGCGGCGTTGACATCGGCGCCCTGCGATATGAGATACTCTACGATATTCGGGTGGTTGTTGTAGGCAGCCTTGTGAAGAGGACTGTATCCTCGATCATCAACCACGGTTATCAACTCGGGATTTCCCTGAACCAGCTGCTTTACGGTTTCGAAATCACCCTGCTCGGCGGCCGTGAATATGTCGTTACTCGAGCTCTCAGTTTCGAGAGCCAGTACAAAAAGACAGACAAGCCAGACATACTTCCTGACACTAACCATACCCAATTCCTCAATGAAGTTAGATTGTGCATTTATACCAACTATCATAATCTGACGTAGATTCACTTCGATTGTTGAGATTTTTTTTGGGCAGTCCGCCGAACCAGCCGGCAAACGGCAAAGACAATTGGCAAAGGACAGTGAACCAAAGAACAAACGAGGCGACCCAGAAATCGAAACGAGAGGAGAGCAATTACAGGAGCGCAAACGGTGGCCTGCCTGCCAGAACCATCTGTCCAGGTTTTGTGTCCGGCGACGTAGAGGCCTCCCCTACCGCGGGCCTTCCGCTACAGCCTTTCGACCGGCGCTGAACGCTCTTTCCAGATGATCCGGATGGTCATTCACGGCTCCCGATTCCATGATGCCCGAAAAAGCGAGTTCATCAAGCAAACTTATGCCCAGTGATTTGAGGGCGCGTCTGAAGAATTCAAAGAGAAGCTCCGCTTCGTAATCGGCGTTATTGGATTCACCGATGGTTGCAAGCACCAGGCCGGTCTTGCCCTGCAGTAGCGCACTATTGTCACAGTGGTGGTAGAAGTAGAGTCGGTCCACAAATGTCTGCATCAGCCCGGTGACCGAGCACCAATAGACCGGGCTGCCGAACACAATAAGGTCGGCTGCTTCCAGCCGGGTCCTGGCGATAGTCATCCCATCGTCGATGGAACACCGGTTTTGCTCGTTGCAGGTATAGCAACCGACACAGTCTGATATTCTGAGGTGTCGAAGCCATATCCAGTTGACGCTGCTTCCGGCAGCCGCCGCCCCTTCGGCAAACTTCCGCAGCAACACGTCAGTGTTGCCACCCGGTCGCAGTGACCCGTTTACGATTAGAGTTGACAGGCTCATGAGAACTCTCCACGTGTTCTGAACCCTGAGGATATTGAATCGGCGACATATAGAGCTTCACCGACGCGTACATTCAGCAGAGGCAACCACGGAAAAGTAAGACCCCGCGGCGTCCGAAATCAATAACTAAATCCGCATTCCTGACACGCCGCCAGGCAGCCAAGGATATAACAATCTGGCATGGCCCTTGACACGACTCTCGGTATTCGCAGCGAAAGGTCGTTAGCGTTAGACGAGATGTCGACGGAAATTATTCTAATGGCGGATCGAGTGGTCGTCACCGGTCTGCCCTTTCGGCACAGAATTATTGTGATTTTGATGATTTTCGTTTTATTCAGGCTCTAAGAGTGAGGGGTAAAGCCGAAAGGTGGGTAGGCCCCATAACTTGCGGCAGGTCAATTACTTGATCGCGGCTGACGTTGCAGAGTACAGAACAACTCGGATAATGTCCCAACTGGAATGAGAAAAAGCGTTCCTGACCTTATTCTCGCCAAACCCGTATGGGTTTATCAGTTCGCTGCCGATGACCCGGCGTCAGGTCATCGCCGGTACTTCAGCAATCTCGAGCGAAGACAATGCTGCTGTGTGGAGAACAGCATTCCCTGAGAAAGTCAGTCGCTTACCCCCTGGTTCTGCCCAGAAAATTGTAGACACTGATGTAAGTAACCGGGATAAGGATCAGGGTAATCATGGTGGAAACCAGCAAGCCTCCAATCACCGACCTGGCCAGAGCGGCCTGGATTTCTCCGCCGGCTCCGCCGCCAAAAGCCAGGGGCAACATTCCCAGAACGGTCGTGCCGGAGGTCATCAGAATCGGTCGCAACCGTCGCCGGCCTGACTGGATCACGGCATCATTGATTTCCAGTTTTTGTTCGCGGCGCATCAGATTGATATAATCGACGAGGACGATGGCGTTGTTCACCACTATGCCGATCAGCATTACAATTCCCATCAGGCTCTGCATATTCAAAGAGGTCCCGGTCAGCAGCAAAGTGGGCACAACACCGATGATGGCCATGGGCACGGCCACCATCACGATAAGGGGATCCACGAAACGTTCAAACTGCGCCGCCATAACCATGTAAATCAAAGCCAGGGCCATGAGCACCGACAGCAGGAAATCCGTCTGGGCCTTACGCTGTTCTTCGTACTCACCGCTAAAAATCAGCGAGAAGCCCTTGGGCAAGGGGAAATCATAAAGTTGACGCTGCAGCTTTTCGATGACATTTCCAAGCGGCGCCCCGCTTTCGAGATTGGCCGTGATATACGTTACGCGCTGGCCGTCGATCCGTTCGATATCAGTGGGGCTGCGTTGTCGTTTGGTTGATACCAGAGCGGAAACCGGCAGGATTTGACCGTCGGCGGTTCGCACCGAGATATTGCGGAGATCTTCGGTACTCAGGCGGTCCGCCGGCTGGAGGCGCACCATGATGGGATATTCCTCTCCTCCTTCGCGGAAGATGCCTG
>JAOUEU010000136.1 GCA_029858555.1 Candidatus Zixiibacteriota bacterium | reverse complement strand
TATAAGAACCAAGTGCGACAAGTAGCGCAGGAAAGCAAGGAATACCAAGTAGTCCGAAGCCAGGTGGCGCGCGGTTTGAACCGCGCAATACATATGGCGCAGAAATTGGGCGTACCCATTGACATGACCTCGGTACCACCGCCTGCGGGCGGGGGCCACATAGTAGAGTTCGACATGTTCAGTGCCGTGTTGCATGATCCGTCACACGGGGGGATAGAGCGGCAGTTGATTGTTGATGCCCTTAACCGAACAGAGGGAGAGTGTGAGACTGCAGTGAAGCAACAATTCCGCCGACTTATAAACCCATTCTACTGGCTGCTGGAACTGTTGTCTTTCGTACTTCGGATACCTTTTCTGATAGTATCATCGACCGGATTCGATGTATCAAAGATCGAAGATCAGTTTTTCGGGAAGTCGCTTAAACTTGTCTTGGCAGCCCTGATCTTGTACTTGCTGATCAAACTTGGATTCACTAAGGAGGAGTTGCTCGAATGGCTGTCCCGCATCTGGTAGTTTTTGACTAACCCCCAACGCCAAAAACAAAGGCAGGAGCCTAGCTACTCCTGCCCTGCCTTCCTGAAGAAGAGGGCCATTGGCCCTTTGTTTTATTATACGCCGCTAAGCTTAATAGGCTCCCTTGGAATCGGTGGCACCCATCTTGCCGGCCATGCACACGTCCATGGCGCTGCAATGCTCGCACCAGCCCATCTTCTTACCGTCGACCTCAAAGGTCTCGACATCGAGCTGGTTGGCGTTGGCGAAGTACACGCCGTGCACTTTGACTTTCTGGTTATGATACTTCTCGCCGGCCATCAGGTCGGCCGCGTACTTGTTGGGCAGGAAATTGATGAGGTGGCCGTCGGACGTCTTCAGGGCGTGGGTATGGCCGTAGGTCTTGCACTCGGCGCGGGCGCCCTCGGCGTTCTTGAGGTCACAGGCCTGGCAGACGAGGGTGCCCTCGAAGTCCATGGGCTGACTCATCTTGCCTTCGGTCATCTTGGCCCCGGCGGTCTGAGCATCGATCATGCCCATCTTGGCGCCGCAAGCCGACTTGTCGCCGATCATCCGGGCCTCGGTAAGTTTGGCTTCGCCGGTCTTGGCACCACAGGCCGACTTGTCGCCTATCATCTTGGTGTCGCTGGCCTTAGAGGCATTATTGCCGCAGGCGACTGCATCCCCGGCGGCAAAAACAAAAGCGGCTACAAACATAAGAGCGGCTGCGAAAAATACTGTCTTCTTCAACATAAGTTCCTCCTTTAGGAGTATTCTAGTGTAAATGGATTCGATTTGTCCTATTTAACAATCCGGGACCGCCCCGGGTTCCAGTAAAGGCGAATAAATGACAATTAGCTGTGATTTTGCGGACTTGTGTCAATAGCTGTCGCGGCTGGTGGCGGTATTCTATCCTTACGAGATTGCTTCGCTGCGCTCTAAATGACAGCTATAAATCAGTGCTTTTTGAGAGGTAGTTCAAGCGCCGGGTCGGTGACACCGTTTATCTTGGCCGCCCAACCGGTCTTCGCCTCGATGTCCTTGTCCGTCAGAATAACGACGTCCAGAAGGCCGTTCGATTCATGACCGGTCCTGAGGTAATTCATCCGGCCCAGGCAGAGGCTCCAGCCTTCCAGCCATATCTCCAGCTCTTTTCTCTGTTTGGGCGTGCCGCTGAAATGAATGAGAATATCGATATCACTGGAACTGCCTGCCGTCAGATTCTTGGTGCTCCCGACGACATAGAAACCCTTTACGCCGAAGCGTTCGCCGTCCAACTGCGAGGCGATATACTCGGTCATCTGCAGCCGCCAGTACCCGCTTCCGTTCTGACGCTGTTCCTCAATCCGCTGTTTGACCTCGCCGCCGGAGGTCGCCGTCGAGGGGTGCACCAGGATAGCCAGGGCCTGGTCGAGGTCCGCATTCATCAGCACGCGGAGCACCATGCCGCCGGTAACAGCCGGCACGTCGATAACCCGAATGGCGGCTGACAGTGGGGCCGCCTCGGGCACAAGCTGGGCCAGCAGGTTGGGCGATTCTTTCAGGAATCTCTCGTTGAATTTAACGCCCGCATCGTCAGGGAAAAGCGGAATGTACCTGATGCCGGCCTCGACCAGGTCCTGGAAAAAGTGCGTGCCGAAAGAGACATCGGGAGTGTAGTTACCCTTCTGCCGGGCCACCTCGATCATGACGGCGGTGTTGTTGATCTCGGAGTACGTCACCTTGACGCCCAGTTTTATATCGCCGCGGCTTCCCCACCGCCCTGGCCCCATCAGGATGAACCGGCGTTTGGGAAGCAGCTTGTTGAGCTTGCCGATGGCTCGGCCCACCGCCACCAACTCGGCATGGCTGGGGATTTCGCCATATTCGTCGGGGTCGACATAGACGATGTGGGTAATATCCGAAACCTGGCCGTTGGAGATGTAGCGGTTGGCCGAGAAGATAATTTTCTCCTCGGGCACGTCTTTGGGGATAGGCGCTCCCACCCCGGCCTCAGCGTAACTCTGAGGCCGGCATTGCAGAAGGTACAGGTCCCGGCCGTCGTGGGCGAACTCGATGTCCACCGGCGTGCCCATGGTCTTTTCAAGAATCTTGAGGATTGTGTCAATTTCCCTGACGAAGGTCGTGCCGGCGATGAGACCGTCAAAAGTGACCACCAGGTCATCACTGTCGTAATCGACATGCGAGCCGACCGGCCGCTGCAGGTGATCGTCCCTGTAAATGGAGACCATCTGCGCGATGGCGGGAATCTGGTAGCCGTGCTCCTTGATGAGTTCCGCAATACCGATTGTCTCAAAGGTGTTTTTCTTGAGATTGATGACATCGATGCGCCGCGGTGAATATCTGAGAATGTCATCCACCGAAACGTTCACTTTCAGATTGGGTTGGCCGGGCGCCAGCAGAATCGGGTAGTCATCGCTCAGCCGGTCCACCGCCCGCGTTCCCAGCCCCGGGACCATCCGGACAAGGCCGTCTTCCCTCTTTATCCGGGGTGACCAGCGGAACTCGTTCCTGCTGAAAGCAACCCCGGCGAAGGACGGAAAGAAATAGTCCCCGACGCGGCTGCCCACAACCTCCTGAATCAGGATGCCCATCTCCTCGCCGAAGTCGATAAGGCCGCGCTCGGCGCGGTATTCGACGGGATCGGGTCCAAACGTCGAGGCATAGACCTCGGCGATGGCGTCCGCCAGGGCTTCCAGGCGCTTCTGCTTGCCGCCCTGGTTGGCGATGAAGACGGATTTGTACTTGCCCGAAAAAGCGGCCCCCATGCGGTCCTCGAGCAGGCTGGAACTGCGGACGATCAGCGGGCAGTCGCCGAAATCATCTAAAGCGACGGACAACCCCTTGAGGATCTCCGGTGGAAACTGGGAATTCTTGAAGGTATCGATAATGTGCGGGTATTCGAAGCGAACCTGCTCGACCTCCTTGTATTTCTGTTCGACGATCTCGTCCAGGTTGTTGAAGTGCATGAAATGCAGAAGCATGTCCGAGGTGATATACCACGTCCTCGGGGTCTTGAGGTTGCCCAGCCCGTCCTCGGGTTTTGCGCCTTTTCTTATTATCTGCGCCGCAAGGTACATGCCGGCGCTCTTGCCGCCCAGCTTGCCATGACTCTCGTTGGTGAAGATCATGTTTTGTATCAGATCATGGAAGTCATTGATGCCGATGTAGTCCTTGGCGATGTTGATATACGGCAACTGGTCGGAGAGAAAGCGGCGTATAAGCGAGACATGGATACCCTTCTTGCTCGGCGAAGCCACGTCGGCCTCCGTCGGTCCGATGTGCGTATGATAATAACGCCTGAGCGCATCGGCCACGTCCGCCAGCGAGAGATTCCTGTTGACCACCTGCACCAGGAAACTGAGCTTGTCCTCCTGTATCCATTTCTGTAGACGTGAGTAAATCTCGGCATCGTTCATATGCCGGGCGGCTATATCGAAGACTCGGGCGCCCAGTTCCGCCGGAAAGGCGGAGGCCCGCTTCCGGAACGGCCGGTTGGACTCATCTATGAACTCCTCTTCCTGCGCCGTCTTATCGAGTTTCGCGCTGACCAGCAACTCTTCGGCCTCATCTATGCCCCGCCAGGACAGATGGTTGAGCATCTTGTGGGAAAGGTTCGTGAACAGGTTCTTGTCGGTCTCCATCAGGAGATCCAGGACCACCCGCCATTCCTCCCGGAGACTTCTCGCTGCACCGCCTTCCACCGACTCCTCCCGGACGTGCCCCTGCTTAAGGCGCGCGTGCAGGATGAAATGACCGAGACGTCCCGCAATCACCTGCAGCATCTTCTCCTCTTCTTCAAGGAAAGGACTGCCTGCGGTATCCGGAGCCGCCGCGGTATAGAAAATACTGATGGTCCCAACAGCATCGCCCCTCACCCGCACGTCGGCGCTGCGAAACCGCTCCGTCTCCACAAAATCCGCCGCCTGGAAACTCTTCCCGTCGATGGTAATTCTTGCCCGGCAGATATCCGGATTCCTGCAGCCGGACGGCATTATCTCGACCATGCGGGCCAGAGCGTCATCAACGCCGATATCCGGTTTATTCAGCAGTTCTTCGATACGATACAGGCAATCAAGTTCCCTCGCCCGCTCATCAAGGCCTCTGGCCAGTCCGTCCGTCGTTTTTCTTTTATCGCTCATGATATTAATTCTTCTCGGTCGTTTGGGCACCGCTCTTTGCCCCGGGGCCGTCCTTAGTCCGCTGCCGGCCGCCGGGGCTGAGCCTGCCCTCGACTTCCGCTATTAAAGATAATACGCCGCGGCCAATAAAAAAACAGCAATCCTCCTCCGGTACAGATGACTCACAGGGACATGGCACCGCCACGGGGGCCATAATACCTCCCCGCCGCCGTCCGGCAAAAAAATACTGCTCGGGCAGATGTGCCGCCCGAGCAGCTTTGATAATCACCCTGCCGGAGCCGGACAGGTGTCATTTTTTCACTACACCCAGCCTCGGTCCTTACACGCCTGGGCCACGCGGCTGACGCTGATGACATATGCGGCGTCGCGCATGAATATCTTCCGTTTTCTCGCCAGTTCGCTGACGGCCAGAAAAGCCGACGTCATCTTGGTGTCCAGCTTGTCCAGCACCTCGTTTTTCTCCCAGTAGTAATTCATATTGCACTGGACCTGTTCGAAGTAGCTGCACGTCACGCCGCCGGCGTTGGCCAGAAAATCCGGTATGACGAAGACGCCGCGCTCCTCCAGGACCTTGTCGGCTTCGGGAGTAGTCGGACCATTGGCCCCCTCGGCGATCAGCTTTACTCTCCGGTTGATACTCTGTACGTTTTCGCCGCTGATCTGGTTTTCCAGAGCCGCGGGTATCAAAATATCCACATCCTGCTCGATCCACGCTTCGCCCGGAAGTACCTCGCAACCCATCTCTCTGGCCTTGTCTTTATTGATGCCGCCGAAACGGTCGGTGATTTTCAGCAAAGCGTCCAGGTCAACGCCCGACTCTTTCTTGAAGGAGTACGACGTCTGGTCTTCCTGGTCCCAGCACGAAACGCAGATGACCTTGCCGCCCAGTTCCTCGTACAGGCGTATGGCATACTGCGCGACATTGCCGAACCCCTGCACCGAGGCCGTGGTATCCTCCGGCTTGATGCCCAGTTGCTTGAGGGCTTCCCGAACGGTATATATGACGCCGTAGCCGGTAGCCTCGGTTCTGCCCAGCGAACCGCCCATCCCCACCGGCTTACCCGTAATGAGGCCGGGGTATTTGCCGCCATGGATAGTCTCATACTCATCGAGCATCCACAACATGTGCTGAGCCGACGTCATCACATCGGGCGCCGGGACATCCTGGACCGGTCCCACATTCTTCGCCAACTGGCGTACCCAGCCACGGCATATCTGCTGTTGCTCGGCCATACTGAGGTTATGAGGATCACAAATTACGCCTCCCTTGCCGCCGCCCAGGGGGATATCGACCACCGCGCATTTCCACGTCATCCACATTGACAGCGCCCGGACGGTATCGATCGTCTCCTGGGGATGGAAGCGTATGCCGCCCTTGCACGGTCCCCGGGCGTCGTTGTGCTGAACCCGAAAGCCTCGAAAGACCTTGACAGTACCGTCGTCCATATGCACCGGAATATTGAATTGATATTCCCTGACCGGGTTGCGCAGAAAATCCCGCGTACCCGCATCCAATTCTAAAAAGTCAGCGACTTTGTCAAATTGAGCCTGGGCCATCGCAAATGGATTAAATGCACCTTTACTCATTTCATTTAGCCTTTCTATTGAATGACTGCCTCACCTGCTATGCATGTTACGGGCCACACCATGCTCTCAAAGCCGATTGACAGCGCCTCTCGACTTAAACGCTGACTGTCTCGGACTCATCCCGGCCTCATCGCGCCTCACATAACATGTTACATTTTTCACAAGCCAGGATAGTTTTTCCCGACGGTTTTGTCAAGATTCTTCAAAGAAATGTAGCCCTGCTCTCAAAATTGGCCGCGATCGAGACGGGCTAAGCCGGGCTTGCCTCATTGCTGCAAAAAGCCGCTTGCAGGTCACTCACTGATACTGAAAAGGGCGGCGACTTGAAATGTCACCGCCCTTCATTCTGACCCGGTTTGACCGGGCCAGCCGCCAGATTTGGCTTAGAAGTTATGTCCTGCTGGTTACTTGTTGACTATTATCTCCGCGCCCAGCGCCTTGTCACCGGTGCCGCCGACAAAACCCTTGGCAAAAACGGTGTAAATCTTGCCCGCCTGGAGAGTTATTCCCGGCAGCGGCAAAACCACTGTGGAAGTTCCCGCCAGTCGCACTTCCAGATCGTAAGTGCCGGCATCCAGAGGTGTGAAATCGACGTACTCTTTAAAGGCTACATCGGGGAAGACCACGCCGCCACCGGTAAGGCCGATATCTACAGCCGGTGCGTTCGGCGAAAGGTGAACGAAACGAACGTGGCTCTTGCCGCTGGCCGGAACGGCCAGGTTATCGGACAGAACCAGAACAGTAATCTTGGAAACGGAATCAACGGCAAAAACCGAATAGTGAGCGTCCGCCGCCAGATCGAAATGGCCGTTAATAACGGTCGTGCTGGTACCGGTCGCGTTTACTTTCACATTACGCATGCCGGCTGAAACATTAACGTAGCCGGTGTTCTGCGGAAAACCGAGGTTAGTAACAGCCTTGGCATTGTCAACCAGGATATCAACCCCCGGGGCATCCGGCGAAGCGTGAATTATCATAACGGTACTCTGATCGGGATTGCTGCCGGATGACATTATGTTATTGTCATCATCATCACTGCAGCCCGACACTAACAGGGCGGAGATTGTAAGCGCGCCCAAACCGAAGATCAAAGACTTGGATTTCATTTTGTTACTCCTGAAATAATTCTGATTTTGTTCTCGACTCTCAATTCATTGACAATTAATAGCTTAGCTGGCTACTCCGGCCATGCCCCAACGCCGCTGAATAGCCTTCCACTGCCACGCCTGGTAAATCGCGCTCAGACCAACCACTACATAGACTACCCGGCTCAGAGCGCTCATCGAACCGAAGATCAAACCCACAAGATCAAAGCTCATAAGACCAACCAGACCCCAGTTTAATCCCCCCACTACCAAAAGAACGGCTACGATGACATCGATGGACTTCATGATTATCTCCTTTGTTTTTTGTTAATCCATCCTGTTTTGATCAATAAAACAAGACATGTCTCATTTTTGTTCCATATTTGTCTAATATATTCGAAAAACCTTATAAAATGCTTGCCTTCGATTCAGATATGCCGTAACATATTTTATAATAATAGAATCAATATAAAGGAATAATCCTGGCCGAGAGACGAAAGAGAATTATAGTCGTAGATATAGTGAACAATATATAGATTTAATCGTTATAAAAATTATACAAACTATAGACAACGACACTTGTGAGATAGAATGTTTGAGAAAAGACACCCTATTAAAGTAGTGGCCGCCCGAAGCGGTCTCTCGGCACACGTCATCCGCGTTTGGGAAAGACGCTATGACACCGTGACACCGGCCCGAACCGGCACCAATCGACGACTTTACTCTGATGAGGATATCGAGCACCTCATCCTCTTGCAGAAGGCTACCAGCCTTGGCGAGAGCATCGGCCAGATTGCTCGACTGCCCAATAGCGAACTGGTCAGACTTCTCGAAGCTTACCGGGATCGGCAGGCCGCGGCGGCGCCCTCTTCGATTTCCCTGAGCGCGCCTCTCTCACCCCGGCAATACGTCGAGATCTGCCTTGGGTTTGTCACCTCCCTGGACGCCAGGGGCCTGGAGTCGGCGCTGATGAAAGCCTCGGTATCTCTAAGCCAGATGAGCCTGTTGGAGCAGGTACTGGAGCCGCTCATGTACCGGGTCGGCGATCTCTGGAGCGAAGGCTCACTAAAGATTGCCCACGAGCACCTGGCTTCAGCGGTTGTCAGGTCATTTTTGGGCAGCCTGGCCACGGCATACGAAATCAGGGAAGCGGCCCCCGTCCTTATCGTGACAACGCCGGTTGGGCACCGGCACGAGTTCGGAGCCTTGATAGTCACGATCAGGGCCGCCGCGGCGGGCTGGCAGGCCGTCTACCTCGGGCCGAATCTCCCGGCTGACGAGATTGCGGCGGCCGCCCTGGACAGGAACGCCCGGGCGGTGGCCATCAGCCTGGTTTATCCGGGAGACGAACCCCGGGTGGTGCTGGAACTGAAGAGGCTTCGCAGGCTGCTGAATGCGGATGTCGCTCTGTTGG